>NZ_JBAPKZ010000019.1:0-83229 GCF_037083805.1 Roseovarius sp. D0-M9
ATGGCTGAGGTCTCCGCGTCGGACGCGCCTACCGAAGGCACGAAATATGGGAGCGGCTCAAGCACCGGTGCGCCCGACTACCCACACGGAACGAGAAGGGACCTTTTTTCATGGTTTTGACTACGCTTAGCGCTTTACTCGTAAATGCATATTCGCGTCCCAAAAAAGCTAGCTAGCATAGCTAATATCTCAAAAGCCACTCAGCCGCGTTTGCCTTGCCGATGGTTGAGGTTTGCTTTCCGAGGTTTGGCTCTGCCACCCGCGTCATGCATCTAGCAAACGGCCTGGCCTTTTACCGCCGGATATTTGCACAGCTGGCTGATGCGTTTTGGTTTTGCCGTGAATCTTGGCGCATAGGGGGTGCGGCCAGTCTGAAACCAGCATCCCAGTGATCGTGAATGCATGGCGCTCAAGGGGCGCCTATCCCCAGCCTCTCAAGCACGAGCATCCCGGCAGCCAGATCGGCGAGCGCGACACCGGGAAAGAGAAAGGCAATCCGTTCATCGTCCGACTGCCGGCCGGGCACCCGTCCAGTGACGAGCGCGGCCAGATCGGCCTCGAGCTGAATTGCCGCAAAAGTTGGGTTCGCGCCCGACAACGCTGTGCTCTGCGTCATGTCATCGGTGAGGCAGCGGTCAAAGTTCGGAAGTCCCTCCACGCACCAGGATCGGCCGAGATCGACCATCGTGGCGAACGCGCCGGGCGGAAGACTCCCTGCATCGAGGAACGGGACCAGATCGGGATGGGCTGGCACTGAGCTGACAATGATGTCCGCGCCCTCGAGAGCCTCCTCCGGCCGGGCGCATATCTGCACTTGATGCCCCGAGGCTCGGGCGTGATCAGCGAACCGGTTCACGCCCGCAGGTCGAGGACCGTAGGCAAGCACCTCGCGGACCGGAAACGGACCGGCGAGCGCGGCCAGATGTGTGCGCGCCTGAAGGCCGCAGCCGACAAATGCCAGCCGAGAGGCTTCGGCGCGGGCGAGGCGACGCGCGGCAAGAAGAGAAAGCGCGGCGGTCCGAAGCCCGGTCAAGGCAGCGGCCTCGACCAGCGCCAGAACGCGACCATCGGTGGCATCGGCAAGGATCAACAGCGCAGTGATGTGAGGCCGCCCCGCCGCCGCGTTGCCTAGCGCGCCTGAGACCCATTTAGCGCAGGCGACCGCGCCTTCAGCAGCGGCTGGCATCACGTGGAAGAATGCGTCCGAGCCCGGTAGGGACAGGCCGGTTTTGGGCGGCATGGCCACCTGCCCTTGCCCTTGCTCCCTTGCGCGAAAAAGCGGCTCAGCGGCGTCGGCAATCTCGGCCGCGGTTATGCCAAGGGCCTCCACCTCGGCCTCGGTGATGTATGGCGCTTTCATGAGGCCGCACGCTTTCCCGGTGCCACCGGAAAGCGGCCCGGACGAAACGGGTAAAGGTCGAAAGGGGGCGCTTCGCCCGCGATGAGCGCCGCGATGGCGCGGGCCGTCGAGGCGCTCGCCGTGAGCCCTGTATGGCCGTGGCCGAAGGCAAAGATCACGGCCGGGTGCAACTCGGACGGGCCTATCACCGGCAGGGTGTCCGGAAGGCTCGGCCGAGGCCCGTGCCAGCGACTGCCGGCTGGTCCCAACGCTCCCCGGATCGACCGCGCGGCGAGCTTCTCCAGCATCGCCCAGCGCCGCGGATTGGCCGGGCGGTGGGGGGCCGTGAACTCAGCGGTGCCTGCCACGCGCAGCCCCATCGACATGCTGGTCACGGCGACTTTTTCTTCGGCGAGCATCACGGGGCTTTTCAGCGTGATCTCAGGGTCGGGAAAGACGACGTGATAGCCACGCTCGGAGGTCAGCGGGAAGCGGTGGCCGAGCGAGTGCGCGATCTCAGCCGACCACGCTCCGGCGGCCAAGACCACCCGGTCGGCCCTGATCTCGTCCGCATCCGTGACGAGGCACACGCCCTCTTCCATCGGCACGATGCGTCTGAGCCCGACCTTGACGACGCGACCCTGACGGGCACGGAAGTCGGCCCACAGCGCCTTGACCAGCCCGCCGGGATCCAGCGCCGTGCCATGTCCATCGACGAGCATGCCACGGGCAAAATCAGGTGCCAGAGCGGGCTCGGCCTGCGCCAGCTCGCTTGGCCCGAGCGTTTGGAAGCCAACACCCAAAGCGCGCCGCCGCTCCCAGTCCCCTAGGTCGGCCTCGAAACCTTTGGCGGTGCGATAGACGTGAAGGTAGTTGGACCGCACCAGCAGATGGGCACAGCCGGCCTCATTGGCCTGGTTGAAATGGTCCTCAACTGCTTGGCCATGAAGATCATTCAGCGCCCGGGCTACCGTCTCGGCCTTGGCCATTGTTGCATTGGCTTGGGCGGCGCGAAACCACGCAAGGTTCTTGGGTAGATCGCGCAGGCCGATGCGCAGCGGCCCGGAAGGGTCGGCAAGCCAGCCGGGCACCTTGCGCCAGGTATTGGCGCCTACGAGCGGCAAGATCGAACTCGTGGAGATGACGCCGGCATTTCCGAATGAAGCTGCCTCGCCCGGTTCCTGCCGGTCGATGAGTGTCACGTCGTAGCCACGCGCCTGAAGCTGCCAAGCACAGGAGACTCCAACGATTCCGGCCCCGACGACGGCGATCCTGCGGGCGCTACCGGCCCCCGGCGGCAAGTCCTGTTGGCCCACCGTCACCCCCTGCCCTCGCGCTTTAAAATGTCTGACAACACGGCAGCCATCGCCGCCAAGATCATCGCATCCGGCTGTCCGGCAGGGAGTGTCCGGCAGATTGGACAGGCATGGTTGTTCTGGGGCGATCCAATCTTCGCCAGAAGGTTCATGCAGCGCGACCTTACCATCAGTGCAACCGCTGGCTGCGTCGCCGAAGATACTCCGACAGCAATATGACGAAGATCATCGAAATAAGGACCATTGCGGCGACTGCCGCAAGTGCGGGTGAAACCTGTAGCAGCGCGTTGTCCCACATCTGCCGCGGCAGTGTCGTCACTTCGCCGCCGGCCACAAAGAGCGCAATTGTCAACTCGTCAAAAGAGATCACGAATGCGAACATGAAGGCGGCGATCAATCCAGATCCGATCAACGGCAAGGTAATGTGAAAGAAGGTCCGGAACTTGTTTGCGCCAAGCGTATAGGCCGCCTGATCCAGCCGTTCATCATACTGCTTGAGTACTGCAATCACGGTGACGACGACATAGGGCACTGCCAATACCGAATGGCCGATCACCAGACCGGCTGTCGTGCCAACAAGACCAATATCCGCGAAAAGATAGAACAAGGCCACTGCGATGATGATGTTCGGCATGATGATCGGCGACACCATGAGGGCGATGAGCGCCGTCTTCCGCTGCGCGCGCCGAACGATATAGAAGGCCGCAGGCACACCGAGCAAAAGCCCTGCCGCGCCCGCGAAAAGCGCGACAACAACCGAACGCAAAGCTGCTTCGAGCCAGATCGGGTTGTTCAAGACAGATTGATACCACTTCAGGGAAAAGCCTTCAGGTGGCCAAGCCAGAAAGTTACCTTCGGTAAAGCTGACCGGGATCACGAAAAAGGCCGGCACGGCGAGGAAGATCAGGATCAACACGACCGATACCCTGAGAATGCGCCGTCCGACGGGCCGAGACTTTCGGTCGGCGCGCGGAGGAAAGAGGCGTTCGACAAATACGGCCAGCCGGTCGGTCACGGCCGCAGTGACTTCGATCAGAGCCGAGCTAAGCTGGCGGCCCAGCCAGCCGATCGGATTGCGCTTGCTTTCCTGCACCCGCATCGTGCCGCCCGAAAGGGTGGAGAGCCCGACCAAGCGGTCATAGACTGCAAAAATGACCAGCGCAGCGAGCAGGAGCATCACGGAGATCGCCCCGGCAAAACCCCAATTGAGAAGGTCCTTGATCTGGAAAATGATGAGCTGGACGATGACGGTCTCGCGTTCACTGCCAAGAAGCGCGGGCGTTATGAAAAAACCGAGTGCCGTTATGAAGACCAAAAGCCCGCCAGCAGCGATGCCCGGCATGGACAGGGGCAGCGTCACCCGAAGGAAGGCTTGCGCAGGCCGCGCTCCAAGCGTGGTCGCGGCAGGTGCCAGATTTCGGTCGATATTTTCCATCACCGACAGCATCGTCAACACGCACAGCGGCATCAACGCATGCACCATGCCGATCATCACACCGGTAAAATTGTAGAGCATGCTGGGCGGAGCTGGCAAACCCATCGCAACTGCAAGCTGGTTGAGGGCGCCGTTATTGCCCAGTAGGACGATCCACGCAAAAGTCCGCACAAGGAAACTCGTCCAGAATGGCATCAACACCCAGATCAGCAGGAAGTTCTTCTGGTTGGAGCTGACCGTCGAGAGCAGATAAGCAACCGGATAGGCTGCGACAATCGAGATCAGGGCAGTCCAGGCGGCAATCTTGAGCGTGATGGTCAGCACCCGGATCACCACACCGGAATCAGCAAGCTTGATATAGTTTTCCAACGATAACCCGCCGGTGTCACCTGTAAAGCTGACGCTAAGTAGCGTTATGACCGGATAGGCGAAAGCTATGCCAAGAAACAGCATAACGGGGATGAGCGGCATTCTCCAACGGAAGAAGGCCAGGGTTTTGTCGCTCAGGCTCATACGGTTGGTTTCCAATGCTTTACTCTGCGTTATCGGGCAAGACCACGGCGGCTTCGGTCGACCACCCCAGCGAGACTTCGGCGCCCTTGGCGACCTGTGCGGCAGAACTGTTGGTCAGAACTGTCGCAAAGAGGTCAAAGCCACTGCTGGCTGTCAGAAAGACCTTTGTGGTGGCACCGCTCATGACCACGTCGCGCACACGTGCCGAAACACTATTATCCGCCTGCTGCCCGTCACCCAGCAGAGTGATCGACTCCGGGCGCACCATCACCCGTACCTGCTCGCCTTGAGCGAAGGTGTGATCGCCGACACACCGGATCCTGAGGCCCTCGCCGAGGTCCACCACCGGTGTCGTCGACGCCTCGGCGATCCGGCCAGAAAGGAGGTTGGCCTCTCCCAGAAAATCTGCGGCGAAAAGGCCGTTGGGACGGAAGTAGAGGTCGGCTGGCGTGCCAATCTGTTCGATTCCACCCTGACGCATCAGGCAGATCCGGTCGGACATGACCAATGCCTCTTCCTGGTCGTGGGTGACGTAGACCACGGCAATACCAAGTTCCTGGTGAAGGCGCTTGATTTCATATTGCATCTGGTCGCGCAGCTTTTTGTCAAGCGCACCAAGCGGTTCATCCATCAGGATCACGGACGGCTCATAGACCATCGCACGGGCAAGCGCGATGCGCTGTTGCTGCCCGCCAGAGAGTTGGCGGGGAAAGCGGTCTGCTAGATGCGGCAGATGAACCGTGTCGAGGGCGCGGGTCACTGCCGCGTCGATCTTTGACTTGGACCAGCCACGCATCTTTGGCCCGAAGCCGATGTTGTCGCGAATGGTCAAATGTGGAAACAACGCATAGCTCTGAAAGACCATACCGAGGTCGCGCTTGTAAGGCGGCAGGTAGGTGGCCAAAGCGCCATCGATCCAGATGTCACCGCCATCAGGCTCGCTGAGCCCCGCCACCGCCAGCAAAAGGGTGGTTTTTCCCGAGCCCGATGGACCGAGTAACGTCAAAAACTCGCCATCGGCAAGGTCAAGCGAGGCCCCTTCTAGTGCGACGAAATCACCGTATCTCTTTTCCAGATTAACGATGCGCAGTTTCGGATCGGTAGGGCTTTCGGTCATGGGCAAATCCTTTGGCGTCTCGGCTTGGGTCGAGGGGCGCGATGTCGTCTTTGATGGCCGCAGCGTGTTCCTTCCGCCGGGCTTGTGCAGGATCGCGGCAGGGGGATCACCACCCGCCGCGCCCAATGATCGTTTCGATGTTGCGAAAATCAGGTGAGAAGCCACTCGTTGAAACGGGCCTCGGCCTCTTCCTTGAACTCGCCCCACCAGGCTTGATCGGCCAGAATGAGGTTATCAAAGTTCCCCGGTGCCGTCGGCAGTTTTTCCGCGGTCTCGGGCGGAATGAAGTCGTAGGCTCCGGGGTTGGTGGGACCGTAGGTAAGCCCAGCCTCGGTGAACGCGGCCTGTTGCTCGGGATTGGCGCAGAACTTGATGAACTCCCGTGCCAGTTCAGCGTTGGGATTGTCCTTCGGAATAGCCCAGCCCTCAATCGAATAGAGCCCTTGGTTCCATTGGATCGCGGCGTCCACGCCCCCGTCGATCACGGTCTGGGCGCGAGCGTTCCAAGTGGGAAGCATGTCGACCTCCCCGGTCTGAAGGAGCTGGCTTGTCTGCGCCCCACCGGTCCACCAAACTGAGATGTGTTCGCGAATTTCGCTGAGCTTGGCGAGCGCCCGCTCAATGTCGAGCGGATAGAGTTCGGACGGGTCCACCCCATCGGCCAGCAGCGCGATCTCAAGTGTGTCGATCGGGCTGCGACGCAGCGCGCGGCGGCCCGGAAAGGCCTCGACATCGAAGAAATCCGCCCATGACTCCGGGCCGCCATCTGGCATCGCGTCGGTGCGGTAGGCCAGCACCGTCGCATAGACGTCGGTGCCCATCCAGTCATCCGCCCGCGCCTCGGGCATGATGTTGTCCATGTGCTCGCCCGACCAGTCGAGATCCTCCAGCAGATCGCGATCGCTCAGAAGGACCTGACCGGCCTGGGTGATAGTGACAACGTCCCAAGTATAGGAGCCGGTCTCGACAATGGCCTGAACATGGCTTGTTGGCTGATGCTCGCGCGCGATGTTACGTATGGTGTTGCCTGTCGCCTCTTCGAACGGGCGATAAAACGCGGCGCCGAAAGCATCTGTGAAGGGGCCGCCGGGGTCGGCGACGATCAGGCGGCCATCACTTGCGAAGGCCGGCATGGAAAGTCCCGAAGCGACAGCGGTCGCGCCCGTCATCTTCATCATCGCTCGGCGGCTGATGCCCTTGTGTAGTGGTCCGTCAGTCATTTATTCACTCCCTAAATGTTGGCTTCATGGCTAGATTAAGAGCGAGCTACAGGCGATCTGCCACGGAGCGCGAAGCCCGTGGCATTGCCATCCCCACTCTGGGCACGCAGATACGCGGGACGCGGCAGTGCATTGGTTTTCCACGCACGTTTTTCCTCAGCCCCGATGATTGCGAGAGCATAGACCCTCCGCGTTGTAGGAGGCGCCTTGGCGGTCTCCTGTATTTTTGAATGATCACGATACGACCATGCCACTCCGAAAGGGCTGAATTGCCCAACATCTCGCCCAGCGCACTATTGCATCTCAATAGTTAATAGTGCCAGACGATCCTAGGAGCCCTGTCTTCTGTCTGTCAACTTGAATTTGACCCACCTTGTGTGACGCGCAGCCGAATGCTGAGGTCTTTCCAAGGTATTGTCCCTTCAAGTCAGGCTTCACTGGCGCAGACCACAAGATGTGATGATCCTTTTTTCCACCACTGATCCCACTGTGGCACCCGATCGAGGCACCGGATGAATTTCGGCCCTCCTTTGAGCGGTGTGATCAGAGCCATTGGCGATCAGGACTGGCCGCCGTCAAAAGTGGGACTTCCGGATCGATGAGCTATAGCGCCCGCGAACTGGGGCAGGCTGACGCTAACGTTTCTCGTATTTCGCTGCGGTCATTCTCTTTGGAATGCCAATGGCCATCCAGTTAGCGCTGATGCGCAGATCCACTTTTCCTTTTTAATGTCGGCCGCTGTGCTTATCGATGCGGCGCGATCTCTTCCCTTGATTGCCGTCATGTGCTTCCTTGCGCGGACAGCCGATCACGCAAGGCCGCGAAATCATGGTGGACCTCTTCGAGATCGCAAAGGGCGAAACCGTCGGCATGAACGAAACCCTCGTTCGAGAGCATCTCGTGCAGCGTGCCATGAAACTGGGCGCGGCCTTGACCGACGGTCATACCGTTCCGGCGCTCGAACGCGTCGTTCCATGCGACGGCAGCAGCCTCATCCACCCCCGTCGGCAGATCAAGCCCGAAAACCCCGTCCTCGAACTTGACCGGATACCCGCCCGGACGACCATGCGGCGCGGGCGCGTGCCCATACCAGGTCTGATTTGCGGCCAGCGCCAGCATTAGCGTGACGCCGCTGGCACCGGAAATCTCGATGGCAGGCTCCGGCGTCAGCCGGGTGTCGCGGAAGGTGGCAAAGACATCCTCGACTTCCTTGTCTCCGACAAAAACGCGCGGCGGCACAGCGTCTGCGCGGCGATCTGCGGGTTGGCGCCAAGGGGCAAGGTTCTGGTAGTGCGCCAATACCCTCAGCCTGCCCTTGTCAGAACCGCTGATCGCTCCTTCGAACACATTGGACAAGATCGCCACATTGCCGGTTCCGCAAAGCACGTCATAGCCCATTTCACTGATCATCCCATTGACTACATCGGGAAAGGAGCAGTTGATGTAATGGGCGCCGGGGCAAGTCGCCTCAATCGCCCTCGCCATTCGGCTGGAGATGATCGCCTGGAATACCGCCGTGGCACTAAGCCCCCCGCGCGAGACCAGATCCGTCCATTTGGAGCCTTTTTGCGCGATCACCGAGGATGTCTGGATCGAGGCCGCCTGCACGACGATGCGTGGCTGTGCGATGTCCAGGATGCGTTCGCTGGCCCCCTCCTCCATGAGGTCGATCTCATGGGTCACGATCTTGGCAGGCGTGCCGAACATCGCCGCGCGCGCATTCCCCGCGGTGCGCAGCCAGTCGAGCCGGTCGGTATTGCGTCCGGCGACCATTACCTTGACCGGATGTTGGGCGGTCGCAGCTATATCCAACGCCATGCGGCCGGCAAACATGCCCGTTCCGGTGATCAGGATGTCGACACTCATGGGCTTACCTTTCCAGTTGTCTTGCGTTTGGCGTATTCCCACGCCCCATCCAGATCCCTGGGCAACCGGTGCTTTTGAATCCGTTGGCTTGGAGTCTTGGGGAAATCTTCAATGGTTTTGATGTAGCGCGGTCGCTGATAATGCGGCAGCTGGGTTTCTAGCCATTCGCCTAGCGTTGCGGCGTTGATCGTCGCGCCCTCGTTGGGTCGCACGAAAAGCAATATGTCATGCTCGCCAATCTCAGCCGGCACGCCAACCATCGCGCTTTCACTGACGGACGGATGCAGGTTGGCGACGGATTCGACCTCGTGGGCTGACACGTTTTGACCGCGCACACGGATGCTGTCTCCCATCCGCCCGTGAAACAAGAGCATTCCACTTTCGTCCCAGGATCCCATATCGCCAGTGTGGAAACCGGTCGGACGCAGCGCCTTTTTCGTGGCTTCGGCATTGTGGTAATAGCCGGGAAAGATCGCGCCGGGAACCGAGGTGTTCACCACGATCTCGCCGCGCCCCTGTCCACGGTCAAGCGCGCGTCCATCCTCATCAAGTATATCGACGGTGAACCACGGAAGCGGCCTGCCAACCGCGCCGACGACGCCTTCGGTGTTGCAGGTCGTGAGCGACGAGGACTCCGTCATGCCATAGCATTCATGTATCTTGACACCAAATCGCTGCTCGAATGGGCGCCATGCCTCGGTCGAGCAGCCACCCCCCCAAGCGATCCTGACGCTATGATCCTTCTCATATGGTGTTTCTGGCTGCTTCAACAGGATCTGCACGACACCGCCCAGATGGTGGATATGCGTGCAACCTGACTGCGACACGTCCTCCCAGAAATGGCTGGCGCTGAACCTGTCACGCATGGTCAGGGTAACCTCATGCAGGATTGGCAAGACGATCAACTGCGCGCCGCCGATATGATAGAACGGCTCCCACATGTAGAGGCTGTCACCCCGCGCGAGCGAGGCGCAGAAGGCCACCGATTGGGCGGCGAGTTCCAGCATCGTGTGCGTGACGATCACGGCCTTGGAGGGGCCGGTCGTCCCTGAGGTATACATCAGCGCCGCTGTGTCCTGCGGACCGGGCACAGGGCCATCCCAAGCCATTCTGGATGGGGCGGGCGCCGACGTGTCCGTCATCTCGATCCGGCCCAGCGGCGCAGTGGCCCCGCAGGCATCAAGCACTGGCGCCGCTTCTGCGTCGCAGAAAATCAGGGATGCCTCGACAAGAGATACGGCATGCGACAGAGATGTGCCCACCAACGCCGGATTGGCTGGAACCCAGACCATGCCTGCCCTTAGGATACCATGTACCAACGCCAGCGCAGCCGGGCTGTTGCGCATCATCACTAGAATACGATCGCCGGGGCGGGCCCCGGCATCGCGCAAGCGAAAAGCCATCGTATCGGCTTGCGCCGAAAGATCCCCCATCGTGAGCACCCCATCAGGGGTCACGGCGAACGGACGGGACGGCGTCTCACGCGCGATGTCTTGAAACGTGTTCGTCAGCCCGACAATTCTCATTTTGTCCTCATGATGAAAAATTTGACACTCCACTCTCTTTCAAGACAAGGAGCATGGTTGAAAAATCACGGCCATCAAGTGTCATGGGTTTAGCTGCGTTTGCGGCGCGCCTCGAAGAACTTTTCCATCTCGGCCTGAGGTTCGCCTGTTCCGTAGGCTTCGACCTGAATGCGCACACCCGAGGACATCGTCTCGTCAAAGCTTGCCTGAGTCACTTCTGCGATCCGCTGGCGGTTGAGCCGCATCGCAACCGGCGGATGCGCGCCCAGCTCGCGCGCCAAGTCTAACGCGGCGTCCTGTACCGCGTCAGCCTCGACAAGGCGCGAGATCAGGCCGAACTCCTTCGCTTCATCCGCATCAAGCATTCGTCCGGTTAGCGTCAGATCAATGGTGCGGGCAAGGCCGATCAATTCGCGCATGACCCAGTTCCCAGTCACTGTGGGAATGCCGGATTTGATCTCGGGCTGCCCCATTAGCACCCCTGGGTGGGCGACGCGCAGATCGCATAGCAGCGCAACCTGAAAGGCCGACCCTGCGGCCACACCATTCAGCGCCGCAATGATCGGCTTGGACAGCGATCGCAGCTGCGAATAGAGAACTTTCCATTCTCCCATCCACTCTTCCGCACGGTTCGCATCAAAGGTCTTGGACTCGTTCAGATCCTGCCCGGCCCCGAAGGCGCGATCTCCAGCCCCCGTCAAGACGACGGCGCGGATGGCGTCATCCGCTTCGGCCTCCTTCAGCGCCTCAATGAGCATGTCACGCATCTCAGCGTTCCAGGCATTCAGCTTGTCCGGACGGTTCAGAGTGATGCGCCGTACGGTGTCAATTGTTTCAGTCAGAATGTAGGATGCCATCTTTGCTATCACCATATAATAGTTGTTATTGGTTGTAGGTATACAACTTAATTGGTGTCAACTGCAAGTTAGTCATAGCCTCGGCAGCGCAAATGCACTTACAAGAGAAGAATACGATAGTTGCTATCGAGCCTTTCGAGTTGAGTGTGACACCTCCCGTTATGAAGAAATCCGATCCGCTCATGATCCAGTCGGTGGCAAAATGCTTCCGCGTCCTCGAGGCTTTTGACGAAGCGCATCCCAAGCTGACCCTGTCCGAAATCGCCCAGCTGACCTCTTTCGATCTGAGTGCCGTGCAACGGTTCTGCCACACCCTGAACAAGCTGGGATACCTGGACAAAGATCCTTTGACGCGTCAGCACAGTCTGTCGCTGAAGGTTCTGAACCTCAGCTATCAATACAAGCATTCGTCCATGCTCGTTCGCGCCGCTATGCCGGTGCTCCAGCATCTAAGCCGAGAAACCGAGGAAACCGTCAGCCTGACGGTGCTCGACGGTGCGGAAATTGTCTATGTCGCCCGCATTCAAAGCCGGCACGTGCTTCAGCCCAACGTGATTTCGGGAACGCGTCTGCCAGCCTACTGCTCGTCTGCGGGACGGGCCATCCTGTCGCAGCTCGCTTCCGAAAAAGTGGCCGAGGTTCTAGAGGCATCAGACCTGCGTGAGCACACACCCCACACCGTGACCAAGCCTGCCGAACTGCTGAAGATTATCGACGTTAGCCGCAAACAGGGCTTTGCCACGGGATTTGAGGAAATCTATCTTGGGGACGCTTCGATTGCTGCGCCGATCGTCGGATCTGGTGGCAAGGTTCAAGGGGCTATCAGCATTGCGACGAGCGTTGCGCGATTCAACCCGGACACGGTCATCTCAAATTATTCCAGCTTGATCATTGCCGCCGCACACTCGATCACCACCTGATTGCTTGCGGGCTACCAAAAAATGATCGCTCGCGGTCATGCCCGCCAAGGGAGCACTAGGGTCACAGCCCATTTCATGCCACCAACCTAAAGGGTAGTGTCTCGTTTTCCGCCCGCCTTACAAGCAGTAGAGTTTGCAACCGCTTGACAGTTTTTACGCACTGCCGCAAGAATCCAATTGTTATTATTGCAATGTAATAAGCGGTGAGGTGAAGTTAATTATGAACGGCCTGCTGGTGCCCATCGTAACGGACGGCGCGACATTTACCGTTTTTTTCGATGGCCGCCCGGTCGAGGCTATGGAGGGCGAAACTGTCATCGCCGCCTTGCTTCGAGATGGGGCATTTCTGAGTTACTCCGAGTTTGACGGCAGCCCGCGTGCGGGATTCTGCCTGATGGGCGCATGCCAGGATTGCTCTGTCTGGGCTAGTGATGGTCGACGCCTGCGCGCCTGCGCCACCGAAGTTTCGCCCGACATGAGGCTGTTCAGCGCTTCACAGCTTGGCAAATGGTCGCCGAATGATGCATGAGGATCAAACCGATACACCGATTATCGTTGGAGCGGGGCCTGCGGGTCTGGCTGCCGCGCGCGTCTTTGTCGACCATGGGCTTCGCCCCATAATTCTTGACGAGTCCATTCGCCCAGGTGGTCAAGGCACGCGCCGGATCACGCCGAGGCTCGAACGCTATCGAAGCCGGATCTTCGGAGATGCCGCCGCCGCAATGATCGAGCGTGAGCGCCGTGAAAACACGGTGCTAGCGGCTTGCGATTATCGGCCAGGGACACAGGTTTGGGGCGCCATGGGCGACGAGCTTTCAGTCGTCTCCGAGGGGGGCCTTGCCACTCTGCGATACCGGGCCGCTATCCTTGCAACCGGGGCAATGGACCGGATTCTGCCCCTGCCCGGCTGGACGCTGCCTGGAGCCTATACACTCGGCGGCTCGCAGATCGCGCTGAAGCGCGACGCCAGCTTCATCGGTCGAACGGTTGTCTTCGCCGGTAGCTCGCCACTGCTTTATCTGGCTGCCGCGCAGTATCTGCGGGCCGGTGGGCAGGTTGCCGCAGTGCTTGATACCACTCCAATACCCGCCAAATTGCGCGCCTTTCCCCGCATGGCAACGACCGGCCTCGGCACGCTGACCGAGGGCGTGCGACTGATCCAGGAATTGCGCCGCGCCAAAGTTCCCATCCAGATGGGCGTCAAGCTGGACGCCATTACTGGCGAAGACCGCGTGAGCGGCATTTCCTACGCCAGGGCGAACAAGCAAGTCCGCTGGCTGCCATGCGATGCGGTAGGACTTGGCTACGGCCTGCAACCCGAGATGCAACTGGCAGAACTGATGGGCGCAAAATTCCGTTTCGACCCGGCGTTTCGGCAATGGTTCACGATGACGGAGCCGGATGGCCAATTCGCCCCGAACGCGTGGATTGCCGGAGACGGCGCTGCCATCGGAGGCGCGGCAGCGGCCGCCGATTCAGGAGCGCTGGCAGCGTGGTCAATCCTTGAGCATCAGGGCCTTGCAACGCCCCCAAAAGCAGAGATCGCGCGGCTGATCCGGCGCGTCGCCCGCTGGCGGCGTTTCCAACGCGCCATGACGATGGCCTTTGCCCCCCCTGTGGGAAAGCTTTCGGATTTGCCCGATGACACGATCCTCTGCCGCTGCGAGCGCGTCAGCATCGGCAATGTACGCGAGGCGGTAGCCAACCAGCAGGGCCCGGTAGAGGTCAACCGTGTCAAGGCGATCACCCGGTGCGGCATGGGACGCTGTCAAGGTCGGCTATGCGGCGGCGCCCTTGGCGAGATTACCGCTGCACTGACCGGCCGGTCACTGGAACAGGCAGGTCGGCTTCGCGCACAGGCGCCAATTCGTCCCCTTCCGGCCGGGGCAGCCTGCACCGAGGATGATGCGTGATGGCGCAGCCCTGCGACTACGACGTCATCATCATTGGCGCCGGCCTCTTTGGCGCGGCCACGGGATTCCATCTTGCACGGCAGGGACAATCCGTCCTCATGCTGGAGCGCGATCACATCGGCGCGCAGTCCAGCGGCGCGAACTACGGCAGCCTGCGACTGCAAGGCCGGATCGACACGCAATACCCGCTATCCCTGCGCGCTCAGCACCTTTGGGAGACGTTCGAGGCCACCTTTGGCGAGCCCTGTGAATACGAACGCACCGGCCATGTTTATTTCGCCCGTGACGACGCGGGCCGCGCCAAGGTCGAAGCATATGCAGAGGCGTCGCGCTCCGTCGGAATGCAGATCGAGATGCTGGAGGGCGCAGCGCTCAGGCAGCGGCTACCCTTCCTGACGGAGAACGCCACTGTTGCCAGCTTTTCGCCTAAGTGCGCCACCGCCAACCCCCGACTTGCGACACCGGCGATCTGCCGCGCCTTCGAGCGCGCGGGTGGGCACCTCCGCACACAATGCGCGGTTATAGAGCTGTGGAAAGAGGGCCAGCTTTTCCACGTCCGCACCTCTTCCGGCCTGCATCTGACCGCATCCAAACTCGTCAATGCGGCAGGGGCTTGGGCAGGGTCCATCGCGGCGCAGTTCGGCGAAGCGGTGCCCCTCTTTGCCGCCGGTCCACCGCAATTCGTGACCGAGCCGCTCCCCTACATACTCAGGCCCGTGCTGCAGTCTATCGAGGGCGATGTCATTCTACGGCAGATCCCGCGGGGAAACTTTATTTTCGCGGGCTACCCGCGCACCCGCGCAAACCCTGATGGAGCCTTTACGTTCGTGCCGTCGCGCAAGCTTGCCAAATGTATGCGCGCTTTGGTCGAGGCCGTCCCAGCGCTGTCTGGTGTCGAGGTGATCCGCAACTGGTCCGGCGTCGAGGGCTATCTGCCAGACATGCTGCCGATCGTCGGCGCCAGCCAGACCACAGACAACCTGTTCCACGCCTTCGGCGCCAGCGGCGGCGGCTTTCAGATCGGCCTTGCGGTCGGGGAAAGCCTGGCTGCGCAGGTCGCCGGCGCATCGCCCATCTGTGATCTTTCAACTTACCGGATCGACCGCTTTGCAGCCGGGCTCGTCGAAAGCGACAAGATCGCAAAGGAATTTGACAACTGAAAGGCGGCAAAGGGCAATCAGCGGATCAGACGTGCGTGACATGCTACTGGAGGCCCTCGAAAAACGCTTTGACACCTACCGCGCGCCAGAGGTCATCGAGGTCTTATCCGACAACGGCAGCTCTTATACGGCGAAGGAAACGCATATCTTTGCTCGCCAGCTCGGCTGAAGCCGTGCTTCACACCAGTCACCAGCCCGCAATCCACCGGCATGTCAGAGACCTTCGTTAAAACGCTCAAGCGCGATTATGTTCGCGTCAAGCAGCTGCCCGATGCCCAAACCGTTCTGAGATTGGTCGGAGACTGGATCGAGGGCTACTACGACAACCACCGCCACAGTGGCCTAAGCCGTTCTCACGCTGCCCCAACCTCATCGCAAGCGGACATCAATTCCGACGAAGTTCGCCGCCTAAAGGTAGCTGGAACGCCGAACCTCGATTCTTGACCGTTTTTGCTGGCGCAGGGAGACTGGCTGTACGGACTGTGCCCATTCGCCTAGCGGCGTCACACTTGGGGGGCTAATTGGGGGGCTACAATCTCGGCTCCGTTTTTCGCGCCATATAAATAGAGCGATTGAAGACTTTTATGGTGCGGGCGGCGGGACTCGAACCCGCACGGGGACACGCCCCAACAGATTTTAAGTCTGGTATGTCTACCATTCCATCACGCCCGCAGCACGTCGGACCATAACCGCATCACGGCGGGTGTAAAGGCGCCGCGCACCGCTTAGAGCGTGTCTTCACCCTGCTCCAGCACCGGCAGAAGGGCGCGCTCGGACAGCCACGGGTTCATGTCGAGCGCGGCGCGCAGCGCCAATGCCGCCTCGCCCTTGCGCCCCAGTGCCACGAGGGTCAGCGCCTTGCCGGTCAACGCGGCCACATGGCGCGGCGTGCGCTCCAGTGCGGCGTCCAGATCAGGCAGCGCCGCCTCGAAATCCTGCCGCAGATATGAGATGAATGCGCGTTGGTTGTAGCCCTCGGCATAGTCGGGGCAATACGCCACCAACGCCTCGAAGGCGGCCAAGGCGCCATCGTAATCATAAGATTGCCGCCGCTCCATCCCCTCGTCCAGAAGTTCCTGCGCGCGGGTATCGGGCGCATCGGCCCACAGCGCCCACATCTTGTCCGACACGGCCATGCCCGCTCTGCGGTTCTCGGCGCTGCGCGCCTCCTCGATGAGCGCGGCAAGAGCATCGGAATGGTCGGGCGCTGCGGGACAGGTATCGGCAGCCAGAAGGGTCGGCGCCGCGACAAGGCAGGCGGTGATGGCAAGCAGTTTCATGATACATCCTCCGGGATGGCGACGTTGCGGCGATGGGACCACATCTTGTTGCGGTGCAAGGGTGCGGCGGGGGGAGACATCTTAAAAGATAGCCGAAAAGCCCCGCGATCAAGTCAGCGCGCGCAAGTTGGCGCTCGGATCGGCGCGCGGCGGCGCGCACTGACCCCCGCATAATCCGTCTGCAAACACGCGCATCAAGGCGCCAAAAACAGCGGCACCTTGCGCATCTGGGCCGCCCAAATCGGCAGCAGCGCCGCGCGGATTGTCGCACGCACGCCTGGCTGGGCGCACGGGCTTGACCGCGCCGGGGCGTAGCGCCAACGTGGCGCAATGTTTCCCATCCGCGATCATAACCCCTCGGGGCGCACGCCCTATGTGACCTATGCGCTGATGGTCGCCAACATCGGCATATTCCTGAGCTATTGGCCGATTTTCGACGATCCCTATGCGCTCAACGCCTTTTACGTGGACTGGGCGATGATCCCGGCCAAGATCGTCCATGGGGGCAGTTACGAGACCCTGGTTTCCTCCATGTTCCTGCATGGCGGCTGGATGCATCTGGCGGGCAACATGCTGTTTTTATACATCTTCGGCGACAACCTTGAGGATGAGATGGGGCACCTGCCCTTTCTCGCCTTCTACATCGCCTCGGGTATCGGTGCCGGGCTGGCACAGCTGGCGTCCGAGCCTGCTTCGCTGATCCCCACGGTCGGCGCATCGGGGGCGATCGCGGGCGTGATGGGGGGCTACCTTCTGCTCTTTCCCAAGGCCAAGGTGGATATCCTCATCATCTTCATCGTCTTTTTCCGTATCCTGCCGCTGCCTGCGTGGATCATGCTGGGACTTTGGTTTGTCTTTCAGCTCTTTGGCGGGCTTTCGACCCCCACGACGGGCGGCGGCGTGGCCTATTGGGCGCATGCGGGCGGCTTTGTCATCGGGGCCATTCTGACGCTGCCGCTGCTCTTGCGGCGCGGCGGCGCCGAGTTCTGGGACCGGACGGACGGCCACCCGCCCCATCCCGAGGCGCGCTACGTCTATGCACGCTCGCGTATTCCGACAGTCAGGCGAAAGAGGTGATCCAATGAAGGCAACATGCCATTGCGGCGCGGTAGAGCTGCGCGTGACCTTATCGGATGGGCTGAGCACGGCGCGCCGCTGCGATTGCAGCTTTTGCGCAAGGCGCGGCGCGGCGGCGGTCACTGCGCCGCTGGACGGCGTCGAGGTGGTGCGCGGCGCGGACAAGCTGACGCTCTACACCTGGGGCACCGGCACGGCGCAGCATTACTTCTGCTCGGTCTGCGGGATCTATACGCACCATCGCAGACGCTCGAACCCCAATGAATACGGGGTAAACCTCGGCGCGCTGGAGGGCGTCAATCCACGCGATCTTGGCGAGATCGGCTGGGTCGACGGGGTCAATCACCCGTCCGACCAGTAGGGATTACTGGTTGCGGATGATCTTGGCGAACTTGCTGTAAATGGCGTTGTTCGCGCAGATGACCGCGCCCTCGTCCAGAATGTCGCGCCCTTCGGTCATCGGCTCGACCAGCGCGCCCGCTTCCTTGGCGATCAGCAGGCCCGCTGCCAGATCCCAGGGTTGCAAGCGCCGCTCCCAAAAGCCGTCATAGCGGCCGGCGGCGACATATGCGAGATCAAGCGAGGCCGCCCCAAACCGGCGCACACCGGCCGTCGCGGGCAAGAGCCGCGCCAGATCCTGAAGCGTATGCGGCAGGTCCGCACGCCCGCCAAAGGGCAACCCGGTGGCAAAGATGCTCTCGATCAGCTTGTCACGGCCCGATACACGCAGGCGCGATTCGTTCATCCACGCGCCCTCGCCCTTTTCGGCAAAGAAAAGCTCGTCCTTGGAGGCGTCATAGACCACGCCCGCAACGATCTGCCCCTTGTGTTCGAGCGCGATGGAGACGGCCCAATGCGCCAGCCCGTGCAGGAAGTTCGTCGTGCCGTCCAGCGGGTCGACGATCCAGCGGCGGGTAGGATCGGTGCCCGGCTCCTCTCCGCCCTCCTCGGCCATCCAGCCATAGGTGGGGCGCGCGTTCATCAGCTCGGACTTGATGATCTGCTCGGCCTGGATATCGGCGCGGCTGACGAAATCCCCTGCGCCCTTCATCGAGACCTGAAGGTTTTCGACCTCGCGAAAGTCCTTGGCCAGCGCGCGCCCCGCCTTGCGGGCCGCCTTCATCATCACGTTCAGATTTGCGCTGAGTGCCATCGGGGTCCGTCCTTACCTGTGTCAAGCCGCGCGTATAGGCCGGGAGGGGCTTGGCTGCAAGGGGCCGGGGGCACCTGGGGCCAGGGTGTTTGAGCGTCGGGATCTTCGGGCCGGGCAAGCCAGGCCGGGCGATGCCTGAGCCCACGCGAACGTGTATTGACAGGCACACCTGCCTTCGCCTCTCTGACCCGCTAACCAACATGAGGAATTTGTGATGAAAACGACCGGAATTACCGCGAGCCTGATCGTTCTGGCCGGCTTGACCGCAGGCGGGTTTGCAGTAGCGGAAACCACTGAGAAATCCACGGAGATGGATCACTCAAGCCACACAATGACGGCATCGGACGGCACACCGGCATCGACGCAGGCCTTTATCGCCGCCAATGACGCGATGCATGCGGACATGGCCATCGAAATGACCGGGGACGCCGATGTCGATTTCATCCGCGGCATGATTCCGCATCATCAAGGCGCTGTCGCCATGGCCGAAATCGCCCTTGAACATGGCGAAGACCCCGAGGTCATCAAGCTGGCGCAAGAGATCATCGACGCTCAGCGCGCAGAAATCGCCTGGATGGAAGAATGGCTGACCGCGCGGGGGCATTGACCGAGGCGATGGGCCGGGTCGGCAAATGCCCGACAGCCGCCCTTTGAGGTGCCCTTGTCCCCCGAACGGGGCCGAGGCGGCCCGCCGCGCTACGCCACCTCGCGCCTTTGCATCCGCACCGGAATTTCCCGCGCCAGTTTCAGCAGATGCGCCATGAAGGGCTTGGCCGCGTCATCGTCGCGGATCGCGGCATAAAGCCGCTTGGTCAGGCCGCCTTCGGTGATGGGCCGCACGACATAATCGTCGCTCATGCGCAATTCGCGCACCACCCAGTCGGGCAGCACGGCAACGCCCCGATTGCTTGCCACCAGAAGCAGGATCACCGCCGTCAGCTCGACCTGCCGGATGCTGGCAGGCTCGACCTTGGCAGGCGTAAGCAACTCGGTAAAGACGTCTAGGCGCGAGCGATCCACGGGATAGGTGATCAGCGTCTGGCCCCGAAAATCCTCGGCCTCGACATAGGCTTTTTGCGCCAGAGGGTGCAGGGCCGAGGCGAGAAACACCGGCTCGTAGTCAAAAAGCGGCTTGAACCCGATGCCGCGCAGCGCCTCGGGATCGGACGAGACGACCAGATCGACCTCCTCCTTTTGCAGCGCCGGCAGCGCGTCAAAGGCAAGGCCCGGGCGAATGTCGACATCGACCTCGGGCCAATTCTTGCGAAACGCTTCGAGCACGGGAAAGAGCCACTCGAAGCAGGCGTGGCATTCGATGGCGATATGCAGGCGCCCTGAACTGCCGTCGCGCACACCTGAAAATTCGGCCTCCAGCGCCTCGATCTCGGGCAGCACCTTGTTCGCGACACGCAAGAGGCGCAGCCCGGCCGCCGACAGCGTCATCGGCTTGGACCGGCGCACGAAAAGCTCGACCCCAGCCTGATCCTCCAGCCCCTTTATCTGATGGCTGAGGGCAGATTGCGTGATGTTCAACTGATCGGCCGCCTTGGCCAGCCCGCCGCACGCGTGGATGGCGCGGATCGTGCGCAGATGCCGGAATTCGATGTGCATATATTAGCGCGCCTCATGTAGAACGTGAATATTATGAATTTGCTTAACTTACGCCGTATGGGCACAAAGGCTCAACACCTTTGATAGGAAATCAGCCATGACAGCGTCCTCAAAATCCGTGCCGAACGTCTCCTTTGAGTTCTTCCCACCGAAGTCGCTCGAGGCGTCCTTCCGCCTTTGGGATACCGTGCAAACACTGGCCCCGCTCCAGCCGCGCTTCGTCTCGGTCACTTACGGCGCGGGCGGCACCACGCGCACGCTGACGCGCGAGGCCGTGGGCACGCTCCACTCCGCGACAGGGCTGAACGTGGCGGCGCATCTGACCTGCGTGAATGCCACCCGCGACGAGACGATGGCCATTGCCGATGAGTTTCACGATGCTGGCGTGCGCGAAATCGTGGCCCTGCGCGGCGACGCCCCCAAGGACAGCGACGGGTTCAAACCGCATCCCGGCGGGTTCAACGACAGTTGCGAGTTGATCGCCGCGCTCAAGGAACGCGATCAATTCACCATCCGCGTCGGCGCCTACCCCGAGATTCACCCCGAGGCGGCGGATGCCGGCGCCGATGTCGCCTTTCTCAAGCGCAAGTTCGAGGCGGGCGCGGACGAGGCAATCACGCAGTTCTTCTTTGACACCGACACCTTCCTGCGCTTCCGCGACCGCTGCGCGGCGGCGGGCATCGACAAGCCGATCATCCCCGGCATCTTCCCGATCGAGAATTGGGCCGGTGCGCGCCGCTTTGCCCAATCCTGCGGCACATCGGTGCCCGAATGGCTGGACAATGCCTTCGCCAAAGCCGAGCGGGACGGGCGCAGCGACCTTCTGGCCATCGCCCACGCAACCGAGATGTGCAGCAAACTGATGGACCATGGGGTCGAGAATCTGCACTTCTACACCCTCAACCGCCCCGATTTGACGCGCGACATCTGCCATGCGCTCGGCGTCACGCCCAAGGTCGCGCTGCGCGACGTCGCCTGAGGCATCCGGACAATCCAGCCAAGGCGCCGCCCCGTCAGACGGGCGGCGTTTTGCCGTGAAGGACGCTCCGGTGCATCGCGCCCAGTGCGTTCCGGCTCGCTTTGGCGCAGCAATCGTCCCGCAGTGCCCCATCGGTCACGTCACGCGCTCGGACCCGACACGACATGTGACCGCCCAGCGCCGCCAGCACGCGCCGGGCTTCCCCTCGGGCGCCGAATTGGCTAAGCCAAGCCTCGAGCGAGAAGGAGCACTCCCATGGCGATGGAAAAGACATTCGATGCGGCGCAGGCCGAGCAGCGCCTCTATGACGCGTGGGAGGCCTCGGGCGCCTTCAAGGCGGGTGCGAATGCCCGCCCCGGCGCCGAGCCATTCAGCATCATGATTCCGCCGCCGAACGTGACGGGCAGCCTGCATATGGGCCATGCGTTCAACAACACGCTGCAAGACATCCTGATCCGCTGGCACCGGATGCGCGGGCATGACACGCTGTGGCAGCCGGGCACGGATCACGCGGGCATCGCCACCCAGATGGTGACCGAGCGCGACATGGCCGCAAACGGCGAGCCGACCCGCGCCGAGATGGGCCGCGAGGCCTTCGTGAACCGCGTATGGGAGCAAAAGGTCAAATCCCGCGGCACGATCATCGGACAACTCAAGCGTCTTGGCGCCTCGGCCGACTGGTCGCGCGAGGCCTTCACCATGGGCGGCGCGGCGGGCGATCCGGACAAGGGCAATGGCCCCAATTTCCATGACGCGGTCATCAAGGTCTTTGTCGACATGTATGACAAGGGGCTGATCTATCGCGGCAAGAGGCTGGTCAACTGGGATCCGCATTTCGAAACGGCCATTTCCGATCTCGAGGTCGAGAATGTCGATGTCGCCGGGCACATGTGGCACTTCAAATACCCGCTCGCCGGGGGCGCGACCTACGAGTACGAGGAAAAGGACGAGGACGGCAACGTCACCTTCCGCGAGACGCGCGACTACATTTCAATCGCCACGACACGCCCCGAGACCATGCTGGGCGATGGCGCGGTGGCCGTGCATCCGTCGGACGCGCGCTATGCACCCATCGTCGGCCAACTGTGCGAAATACCGGTGGGGCCGAAAGAGCATCGGCGCCTCATTCCGATCATCACCGATGAATACCCCGACCCTGATTTCGGCTCGGGGGCGGTCAAGATCACCGGCGCGCATGATTTCAACGACTACGCCGTCGCCAAGCGCGGCGACATCCCCTGCTATCGCCTGATGGATACCCGCGCGCAAATGCGCGACGATGGCGTCCCCTATGCCGAGGCCGCGGCCATCGCCATGGAGATCGCCCGCGGCGAGCGCACGCTGGGCGAGGCCGACATCGACGCAATCAACCTCGTGCCCGATCACCTGCGCGGATTGGACCGCTTTGAGGGGCGCACGCGCGTCATCGAAGAGATCACCGCCGAGGGCCTCGCCGTGATGACGCAGGCGCATGATCCACGTCTGGGCGCTGGCGCCATCAAGCCCCTGGCCCCCGAGGAGGGCGGCGAGGCGCGCGAGGACGTGCTGGTGCCGCTGGTCGAGGCCAAGCAGATCATGCAGCCTTTCGGCGACCGCTCGAAAGTGGTGATCGAGCCGATGCTGACCGATCAATGGTTCGTCGACACAGCGCAGATCGTCGCGCCCGCGCTGGACGCCGTGCGGTCGGGCGAGGTGACGATCCTGCCCGAGAGCGACCGCAAGGTCTATTTCCATTGGCTGGAGAATATCGAGCCGTGGTGCATTTCGCGCCAGCTGTGGTGGGGGCATCAGATCCCCGTGTGGTATGGGCTTGACCTGGAGCGCGGCACATTTCGCGATGACGAGGGCGACGGCGCGCTCGATCTGGTCGAGATGCAGCGCCTCTTGTGGGATCAATCCATGCCGCCGGGCACCGACCGCTATCATGCCGCGCCCGATTTCGACGCGCTGGGCGACAAGTTCGCCGATGTGCTGGCAGGATTGCCGACACCGCTCAACCATGCGCAGCTGGTCGAGGTGGCAGATCGTGAGGCCGCGATGCACCGCCTTGCCGAGAGCCTGGCAGACTACGTCACCAGCCAGGACCCGACGCAGCTGGTCTATCCGGTGTGGCGCGATGAGGATGTGCTGGACACATGGTTTTCCTCGGGCCTCTGGCCGATCGGCACGCTCGGCTGGCCCGAAGAGACGCCGGAGCTGGCAAAGTATTTCCCCACATCGACGCTCATCACCGGCTTTGACATCATCTTTTTCTGGGTCGCCCGGATGATGATGATGCAATACGCCGTCGTCGGACAAAAGCCGTTCAGCCATGTCTATGTCCACGCGCTCGTGCGCGACGAAAAGGGCAAGAAGATGTCCAAGTCCCTGGGCAATGTTCTGGATCCGCTCGAGCTGATTGACGAATACGGCACCGATGCCGTGCGCTTTACCCTGACCGCGATGGCGGCGATGGGGCGCGACCTGAAGCTGTCGACGCAGCGCATCGCGGGGTATCGCAATTTCGGCACCAAGCTCTGGAATGCCGCGCGGTTCGCCGAGATGAACGGCGCGACACCGGCACATCTCGGCGATGCCTATGACGCCGGCACCCTTCCGGCGCCGACTGAGACGGTCAACAAGTGGATCATCGGCGAGACAGCCAAGGTGCGCACCGAGGTGGACGCGGCACTCGAGGCGTATCGGTTCAATGATGCGGCAAACGCTCTTTATACCTTTGTCTGGGGCAAGGTCTGCGACTGGTATGTCGAGTTCTCCAAACCGCTGCTGATGGATGGCACGGACGCGGTGAAGGCCGAAACCCAAGCGACCATGGCATGGGTGATCGACCAATGCCTGATTCTCTTGCATCCCATCATGCCCTTCGTCACCGAAGAGCTGTGGGGCGGCCTTGGCACACGCGACAAGATGCTGATTCACGCCGATTGGCCGAGCTATGGCAGTGAGGCCGTGGATCCGGTGGCGGACCGCGAGATGAACTGGGTGATTTCCCTGATCGACGCGGTGCGCAGCGCGCGCGCGCAGATGCATGTGCCTGCGGGGGCCAAGATCCCGCTGCTCGCCACCTCGCTGGACGAGGCTGGCCGCGCCGCATGGGCACGCAACGAGGCGATGATCCTGCGGCTGGCGCGCCTCACCGGGCTGGACCATGTGGACGCCTTTCCCAAGGGCTGCGCCACGGTCGCTGTCGAGGGCGGCACCTTTGGCCTGCCGCTGGCCGATATCATCGACGTGGATGCCGAAAAGGCACGGCTGGAAAAGACGCTGGGCAAACTCGACAAGGAGATCGGCGGGCTGAAGGGGCGCGTGAACAACCCCAAATTCGTCGCCTCCGCCCCCGATGATGTGGTCGAAGAGGCCCGCGAGAACCTTGCCCTGCGCGAGGAAGAGGCCGAGACATTGCGCGCGGCGCTCGCGCGGCTTGAGGAGCTTGGCTGACGCGTAGAGACGGCGGGCGCGCTCCGCGCGGGGCGAGCATGATTCGTCGCTTGATTCTCTCTTGCATCTTGCGGCTCCGGCCTGGGAACCGCTGCTTTGGAATTGCAAATGCTACTGGCTCTTGGCGCTTCGCCAGTTCGGGGCTATCGTTGCGGAGCGAAGCGTGTCGAAACAGGAGTTGAGCGATGGCTGTCTGTGTCCCGCTCCAGCTTGGCGGCCGGATGGCATCCGACGCTTATCCCGGAGCAGCAACCGGCGTTGGGGCGCGACCGGCCGGCCCTGTTGATCACGGACGCCAGAGCGATCTCTGCCGACTTCGTCTGGCGGTCACGCTATGACCCGCTCATTCGACGCCTTGATCGTGGGTGCCGGCCAGGCGGGCCCGCCCCTTGCCGGTCGTCTGACGGCCGCCGGCATGACCGTCGCGCTGATCGAGCGCAAGCGCGTCGGCGGCACCTGTGTGAATGCCGGCTGTACGCCGACCAAGGCGCTTGTTGCCTCTGCGCGCACCGCGCATGTGGTCCGGCGGGCAGCGGAGTTCGGCATCGGCACCGCGCCGCCTGAGGTCGACATGGGCCGGGTCCGCGCGCGGATGCGCAGCGTCGTCGAGGCCTCGCGAGACGGGCTCGCGGCCTGGTTGGGCGGGATGGAAGGCTTGACGCTGATCCGGGGACAGGCACAGTTTGTGGCGCCAGATTCGGTCGAGGTCGATGGCGAGACGCTGAGCGCGCCCCGGATCTTTCTCAATGTCGGCGCCCGTCCCTCGCGGCCGGACATACCCGGCATCGACGAGGTGCCGCACCTCACCAGCACGACGATCCTCGAGCAGGGCCGCGTCCCGAAACATCTGGTGATTGTCGGCGGCAGCTACATCGGTCTCGAGTTCGCGCAGATGTACCGCCGCTTCGGCGCCGAGGTGACGGTGGTCGAGCGGGCACCGGCATTGCTCCCGCGCGAGGACCCGGAGGTGTCGGAGGCAATCCGGGGCATACTCGAGGCTGAGGGCATCGCCGTACGCCTTGACGCAGACTGCATCGCGCTGGCTCCGGGGCCCGAGGGCGTCTGCGTCCGCATGAGCTGCGCCGAGGGTGCGCCGGAGGTGCACGGGACGGATGTGCTGCTCGCGGTCGGCCGGACGCCGAACACCGACGACCTCGGCCTCGACGACGCGGGCCTCGTCGCCGACACGCGCGGATTTGTCCCGGTGAACGAGCGGCTGGAGACCGAAGTGCAAGGCATCTGGGCGCTCGGCGACTGCAACGGCCGGGGCGCCTTCACGCATACCAGCTGGAACGATTACGAGATCGTCGCCGCGAACCTCCTCGACGGGGCCGATCGCAAGGTGTCGGACCGGATACCGGGCTACGCCCTCTATATCGACCCGCCGCTCGGACGGGCGGGCCTGACCGAGGCGCAGGCGCGGGGCGCTGGACACAGGGTTCGGACCGCCTCCCGCCCGATGACACGCGTGGGCCGCGCCGTGGAGAAGGGCGAGACGCAGGGGCTGATGAAAGCGGTGGTCGACGCCGACACGGGCGCGATCCTGGGTGCCGCGATCCTCGGGACCGGCGGCGACGAGGCGATCCACGGGGTTCTTGACCTGATGACCGCCGGCGTCCCGGCGGAGGGCCTGATGCGGGCGGTGCCGATCCATCCCACTGTCTCCGAACTCCTGCCGACATTGTTCGGTGACCTGAGCTGACATTGGTCGCACCCATGCAGGCCATGATCGTGCCGGACGTTTGCTTGACGCGCCGTAGGCGCTCGATTCCGACGAGTTGCTCGCCCGCATAGGTTTCTTCCCTGCCGATGGGCGCGCGGGGTCCCACTGATGGAGGAGGACGCAGCACCCGCGCAAGGCTTCGGGACATCCTCCACGCCTTTTTGCCCTGCCTCCGACGCCCTGCGGCGTATTCCACTTCATCCACTGCCCCTCGGTCAGGCAGCCGAATGCAACAATGCGCAAGTTCGGCACATGCGCAGCAGAACAAGCAACGCTCACGATGCCGAAGCCGCTTACCCTGCTCCCAACTTTCCAGATGCACGGCATGCCGAACAAAGACGAAACCCGACAAAGAAGAAGGATCACCAATGCACACCGATGATCTGACCCGCACAACGCTGACGCGGCGCACGGCTCTGTCCTCTGCTGTCGCTTTCGCCGCGGCAAGTGCGTTGCCCCTTCCAAGTATTGCTCAAGATCAAACCAAAGGAGATTTTTTAATGGCAGAGATCACCACCCCCGACGGCAATCGCATCTTCTACAAGGACTGGGGTCCCAAGGATGCGCAGCCCATCGTCTTTCACCACGGCTGGCCGCTCAGCTCCGATGACTGGGACGCGCAGATGCTGTTCTTCCTCTCGAAGGGCTACCGCGTCGTGGCACACGATCGGCGCGGACACGGCCGTTCGGAGCAGGTCGACAGCGGCCACGACATCGACCACTACGCGTCAGACGCCTTTGCCGTTGCGGAGGCGCTGGACCTGCGGAATGCGGTGCATGTCGGCCATTCCACCGGGGGCGGCGAGGTCGCACGCTACGTGGCGCGGCATGGCGAACCTGCGGGCCGGGTGACCAAGGCCGTCCTCGTCGCCGCAATTCCGCCCCTGATGCTGCAGACCGACGCGAACCCCGAAGGCACGCCGATGGAGGTCTTCGACGGCTTTCGGACCGCGCTCGCCGGAAATCGCGCGCAGTTCTTCCGCGATGTCCCGACAGGGCCGTTCTACGGTTTCAACCGCGACGGTGCGACGGTCCACGAGGGCGTCATTCAGAACTGGTGGCGGCAGGGCATGATGGGCAGCGCCAAGGCGCATTACGACGGCATCAAGGCCTTCTCGGAAACCGACCAGACGGAGGATCTGAAGGCGATCACCGTCCCTACCCTGGTGCTGCATGGCGAGGACGACCAGATCGTTCCAATCGCGGCCTCGGCTCTGAAGGCGGTCGAACTGCTGCCGAACGGCACGCTGAAGACCTATCCTGAGTTCTCGCACGGGATGCTGACGGTCAATGCCGACGTCTTGAACGCAGATCTTCTGGAGTTCGTCACCGGCTGAGGCGGCTGCGGGTTCGCAGACCTTGCACCGCACGTCCCCCTTCGTCGTCCTCCAACAAGCTCCCATCCATCAGAACGGACCTGACCCATGTCGAAACGCGACGCCATCTTCCCCGCCAACCGCCATGCGCTTTACGAGGCGCATGGCTATTCCGCCGCGGTTCGCACGGGCGACCTCCTGTTCGTGTCCGGTCAGGTCGACAGCCGCGAGGACGGCTCGCCGGAGCCTGAGTTTCGCAAGCAGGTCGAGCTTGCGTTTAGAAACCTTGAGGCCGTGCTCGTCGCCGCCGGCGCCGGTTTTGACGATATCATCGATGTCACCACGTTCCACACCGACCCCGAAAACCAGTTCGAGGCGATCATGGAGGTGAAAACCGGGATCTTTCCCAAAGCCCCTTACCCGACCTGGACAGCGGTCGGGGTCAACTGGCTCGCCGGTTTCGATTTCGAGATCAAGGTGATCGCGCGCCTACCGGGATGATGCTCAATAGGTCGCGGCGCCCGACGACAAGCGCGGGGATGAGAGAAAACATGCACGTGTCCAAGGAGAGACCAGATGAACAAGCCTGAACTGCTGACGCCTGACAATTGTCAGCTCATCTTCATCGACCACCAGCCGCAGATGGCGTTCGGCGTGCAGTCTATCGACCGGCAGGTTCTGAAGAACAATACTGTCGCCCTCGCCAAGGCCGCGAAAGTGTTCGGCATACCCACCACGATCACCACCGTCGAAACCGAGAGCTTCTCGGGCCACACCTATCCGGAACTGCTGGCCGTCTTCCCCGATCACCCATTGCTTGAGCGGACCTCGATGAATTCCTGGGACGATCAGAAAGTGCGCGATGCACTCGAAAAGAACGGACGGCGGAAGGTCATCGTCTCGGGCCTCTGGACCGAGGTCTGCAACAACACCTTCGCCTTTTCCGCGATGGCCGAGGGCGGCTACGAGATCTTCATGGTCGCCGACGCCTCTGGAGGCACCTCGCAGGAGGCGCATGACTATTCCATGCAGCGCATGATCCAGGCCGGCGTCGTGCCGGTGACCTGGCAGCAGGTGATGCTGGAATGGCAGCGTGACTGGGCGCACCGCGAGACCTATGACGCCGTCATAGCGATCGTGCAGGAGCATTCGGGCGCGTATGGCATGGGCGTAGATTACGCCTACACCATGGTCCACAAGGCGCCTGAGCGGGTCGAGCATGGAGGGCGTCTCGCGCCCGTGTCCGCCGGATCGGCCGCCGCCGCCGAATAGCTATCCCGATGCGCCGGGTCTGGCGGCTGATCCCCCCGCGGCCGTCCCATTCCTTCCCGGCACACCTGGCGGGCCTGCAACGCCCCCCCAGCCCGCAGGCCCGCCCTTTCTTTCAAGCTGGGGAGACGAGAGGCGCGAGGACGCGAACATGCGCGAGAGCCGATGGCCCCTTGCAAGGTGCCGCGTGCGTCACTCGTCTACAGGTCACGAAATCAGGCGCCGCGGTCTGCGCACCTGGACGCTTTGCACCCCGGATGGCACGCGCGCAATCCAACGAAGAGGACGGAATGGCCGACACGATCATCAGAAATGCGCATGTTACGACGCTGGATCCTGCCATGGCGGATACCGACGCCGTCGCGATCGGGGACGGCAAAATCCTGGCGACTGGACCGGAGGCCGAGATCATGCGGCTCGCGGACGCGGAGACGCAGGTGATCGACGCAGGCGGCAGGCGCCTGATCCCCGGCCTCAACGACAGCCACACGCATCTGATCCGGGGTGGACTGAACTACAACATGGAGCTCAGGTGGGAGAACGTCCCCTCGCTCTCGGGCGCGCTGCGGATGCTGAAGGAACAGGCGGACCGCACGCCCGCGCCACAATGGGTCCGCGTCGTCGGCGGCTGGTCGGAGTTCCAGTTCGCGGAGCGGCGCATGCCGACGCTGGACGAGATCAACGCTGCGGCCCCGGACACGCCCGTCTTCATTCTGCACCTTTACGGCCAGCGCTGCTCAACCGCGCGGCGATCGAGGTGCTGGGTTTCGGGAAGGAGACGCCGAACCCGCCGGGCGGCGAGATCCAGCGGGATGCCCAGGGCAACCCCACGGGTCTTCTCATCGCCAAGCCCTCGGCGCTCATCCTCTATTCCACCCTCGCCATGGGGCCGAAGCTGCCGCTCGAGGACCAGATCAACTCCACCCGCCACTACATGCGCGAGATGAACCGCCTCGGCATCACATCAGTGATCGACGCCGGTGGCGGCGGGCAGAACTATCCCGACGATTACGCGGTCATCCAGACCTTGGACGACGAGGGCCTGCTGACCGTCCGGATCGCCTACAATCTTTTTGCGCAGACCGCCGGCGCGGAGCTTTCGGATTACGAGCGCTGGGTGGCGATGACCGAACCCGGTGCCGGCTCGGACATGCTGCGGATGAACGGCGGGGGCGAGAACCTCACCTGGTCGGCTGCGGATTTCGAGAACTTTCTCGAACCGCGCCCCGATCTCGCCCCCACAATGGAGAGCGAACTGGAGCCGATCGTCGAACTCCTGGCGGCGAACAAGTGGCCGTTCCGCATCCATGCCACCTACGACGAGAGCATCGACCGGTTCCTGACCGTCTTCGAGCGCGTGAACCAGCGCCAGCCTTTCGAGACGCGCTTCATTATCGACCACGCCGAGACCATCTCGCCGCGCAACATCGAGCGCATCACGGCGCTTGGCGGCGGCCTCGCCACGCAGCACCGGATGGCGTTTCAGGGCGAGTATTTCGTCGATCGCTACGGCGCGGAGGCCGCTGAGGCGACGCCGCCGATCCGGCGGATGATCGACATGGGTGCCCCGGTCGGCGCTGGCACCGACGCGACCCGCGTCGCCTCCTACGACCCGTGGGTGGGGCTTTACTGGATGACGACCGGCAAGACGCTGGGCGGCATGCCGCTCCATGGCGACGACAACCTGCTGACGCGGGAGGAGGCGCTGCGGCTCTGGACCCACGGCTCCGCCTGGTTCTCGGGCGAGGCGGAGGTGAAGGGGACGCTGGCGCCGGGCATGTATGCCGATCTCGCAATCCTGTCCGGCGACTACCTGACCGTGCCCGATGCGGAGATCCGGCAGATCAACGCGGTCCTGACCATGGTCGGCGGCCGGATCGTCCATGGCGAGGGCGCGTTCGCGGATATTGCTCCGCCGCTGCCGCCTGCCTCGCCGGGTTGGAGCCCGGTCGGCGCCGTCCTCAGCCCGGGCGCGCGGCAGGCGGCCAGGGCCAAGGAGGCGCGCTTTGCCCGCGCATGCCAAGATGGCTGCGCCAGCGCCTGTTCCCTGCACGGCCATGACCACGGGATCGCCTGGACGAATCCTATCCCAGTGAAGGACCTGACGTCCTTCTGGGGCGCCCTCGGCTGTTCGTGTTTTGCGGTGTGACGGGAGTTCATGATGGATTGGAAACCCTACGCAGTATCGCTGGCCATCGGTCTTGCAGTCGGTGGACTCTATGCGCTTCTCAACACACGCTCCCCCGCGCCGCCGATCATCGCGCTGCTCGGTCTGCTCGGCATGCTACTCGGTGAGACGGCGGTCTCTTGGCTCAAGGACCGGATGACGGCCGCCGAGGCCGCCGCCCACTGCCTGCACGACAAGCGATTTGCCACGTCCGAGCGCCAAGAGACAGAGGGATGAGATGCCGTCTTGCACTCCTGTCCACACTCACGAGCGCGCACATGGCCATTGCCGAACAGCTTGTCTTCATCTGCACCACCAAGCGCGTGTCACGGCGGTCGAGAAGGCGTTGCAGGATCGGGTCCGGAACATTCTGGCTTCGGGCACTGCGCCCACGATATACTATCTGATACCCCCCCGGCCGGGCGGCATCCCGGAGAAACACTGAAAGGAGACCAATCATGAGCTGGAGTCCATGCCCCGACCCGACCCTCGGTGACGCCGCGAGCGTCAATGCCGTCGAGACGGTCATCGTGCCCCGCGCCGTCGATCTCGGCGAGATGACCGTGCGCCGCGCGCTGCCCTCGACCGCGCGCCAGATGGTCGGGCCGTTCATCTTCTTCGACCAGATGGGACCGGCGGAGTTCCTGACCGACCAGGGCATCGACGTGCGGCCGCATCCGCATATCAACCTCGCCACGCTGACCTATCTCCTCGAGGGCGAGATCCTGCACCGCGACAGTCTCGGAACCGAGCAGGCGATACGTCCCGGCGCCGTCAACTGGATGCGCGCGGGTCGCGGGATCGTCCATTCCGAACGCACCGCGCCCGAACTCAAGCGCACCGGGCAGCGGCTCTTCGGCCTTCAGACCTGGATGGCGCTGCCGGCCGCGGCGGAAGAGAGCGACCCGGCCTTCCTTCACCATGGCGACAGCGAACTGCCGGTGATCGAAGACGGCGCGCGCTCTCTCCGCCTGATCGCGGGCACGCTCCATGGTGCGCGCTCGCCGCTCGCGACGGCCTCGGAGACGCTCTATGCCGACATCGCGCTGGCGGCGGGCGGGACCTGAGGACGCTTCCAGGTGAACAGGACCGCCAGCACGCCCAGCACCGAAAGCGCGTTCAGCGCGAAGACGGCCGGGATCCCTGCAAGGGCAACGATGACACCGCCGAGCGCCGGGCCCACCGCGCGCGAGATGTTGACGCCGAGGCTGTTCAGCGCGATGGCGTCCGGCAGGGCCTGCCTGTCCACCAGTTCCGGCACGATCGCCTGGAACACTGGCGCACTGAGCGCCGCCGCGATGCCCAGCATGAAAGTCGCGGCCAGCAGGATACCGGGAGAGACCAGACCCACCGCTGTCAGGATCGCCAGCGTCATCGCCGCGAGCAGGCCGAGCACCTGCGCCGCCAGCAGCATCCTGCGCCGGTCCACGATGTCGGCCATGGCCCCGGCCGGCAAGGCGAGAAGGAACATCGGGAGCGTCGTCGCGGTCTGGACCAGTGCGACCAGCAGCGGGCTCGGCGACAGCGATGTCATCAGCCATCCTGCGCCCACATCATGCATCCAGGTGCCGACATTGGAGACAATCGTCGCGATCCAGAGCGCCCGAAAGACCGGGGATCTCAGCGGGCTTGCGCTTCCGGCAGCCGCCAGCCCCTGCTCAGGCATTGAGATTACCAGCGGTCGGGCGGCGGCTCGCTTTGGCAACAACGGTCAGATCGGTGTCAGGCATAGGGTTTTCCAGTGTTGGAGCGGGCGCACGGAGAGCGAAGACGCCTTCATCTGTGCCGCTGGACGGGTTGGCCGGATCAGCACCGGGAACGGAATGCCGTCGGGCCGCCGATTCCAGACCGACGATCAGTGAAACGATGAAGGGTTGAATGTGGCTCACGAGGAGGTGTCTCCCACAGGGTCATGTCAAGAGCAGGATATCGGTCGGCCTTCTGCCACGCGACGCAGATGCTGCCGCAAAGGTGCCGATCTTGCGGGCTTCCCGATCCACGCGATCGGAACGGCAATGTGGGACGGAGGGTGCGACTGTCCGGTCCAGAATGGATAGCAAGAGCGGTTCACGCCAAGCAAGTTCCGCACCGCGTGTGTTTGAAGCATTTGCTAGGTTAAGTCGGCAGAGTTCGAATTCATTAGAATCTCAGGGAAAAAATCATGCCCTTTCGCAACTGCATGGCATTTCCACCTCGGGAAGTAGAGGCGGTTCACAATCTGATTGGCTTGATCGAGCATCGCCGACCCGCCTGCATGCCGCGCGATGTTCCGCAAAGCGTAAGTTCGGAAACCGGCCTCGTTCTGGCCGAACATGACGAACCGGAAGCGGGGTCTGACGAGGCGATCGTCGCAGTTCGCGCGTTCTCGCTGAACAATGGTGAAGTTCGCGGCGCGCTCCATGAAGGGACCGACTGCGACCGCCCCGGATGGGCCAGAGTTCCCGACGACGTAAGCTTCGAAGCGGCCTCCACCCTCCCTGTCGCGGGTCTGACCGCGGCCGTAGCGCTGCAGAAGAAGGCGATCGGTCCGGGGAGCCGTGTTCTCGTCACGTCGGCCACGGGTGGTGTCGGCATTTATGCGATCCAGCTCGCAGCGGCTGCGGGCGTCCATGTGACGGCTTTCGCGCGGGATGCCTCAAATGCGGAATTCCTGCGCAGCCTTGGCACAGACGAGATTGCGGTCGGCATCGAGGCCGGAGAGGAAGGTTGCCCCTCCGACCTGCTTCTGGAGGGCGTCGGGGGCACGTTCCTCGGCGAAGCGCTGATGTGGCTGGCACCGCGCAGCGCCTGCGTTCTCTTCGGCGATGCGTCGCAGGACACGCTCACGCCCTTTGACGCCCGCCCCTTCCGCGAATCTGGTGCTTCTAAGGACGGGCAGGTATCTTAACGTGAACTCTGCCGAAGCCATATATGGATTGAGATAATGCCCAAAGGATCGGACCTGTTTGTCGCCGCACTGGAGAACGAGGGGGTTGACCGCATTTTCGGTGTGCCCGGCGAGGAGAATCTCGACATACTGGAATCGTTGCGCACCTCTCGCATCGAGTTGATTCTGACGCGCCATGAACAGGCCGCGGCCTTCATGGCGGCGACGCATGGGCGGCTTACGGGCAGGCCCGGCGTATGCCTCGCCACGCTCGGCCCCGGCGCTCTGAACCTTTCGACCGGCGCGGCCTATGCCCATCTGGGCGCCATGCCGATGATCCTCATCACTGGACAGAAGCCGGTGATGAGCGCCAAGCAAGCCCGGTTCCAGATCGTTGATATCGTCGCCTCAATGAAGCCGCTGACCAAGATGACGCGTCAGATCCTGAGCCCGGCCGCCATTCCCGCGACGGTGCGGGACGCGTTTCGCGTCGCGGCAGAGGAAAGGCCGGGGCCGGTACATCTCGAACTGCCGGAGGACGTGGCGGCAGCGGACGCCGGGAACGCCACCGTCATTCCGCGCCATTCCCACGACCGTCCCGTCGCCAGCGCCGCAGCACTCGACCACGCCGCCGAGATGATCCTTGCCGCCCAGAGGCCCCTCGTGATGATCGGCGCGGCAGGCAACCGGCCCGCGCTGGTCGAGCCGCTTTCCGGCTTCATCGCGCGCACCCGGCTGCCGTTCTTCAACACGCAGATGGGCAAGGGCGCCGTCGATGGCGGCTCCAACCTTTACGTGGGGACCGCCGCGCTCTCGGAGGGTGACTATGTCCATGAAGCCATCGAACGCGCCGACCTGATCGTTGCCATCGGCCATGACACGATCGAAAAGCCACCGTTCCTGATGCGGAGCGAGGGCGGGCCCAGGGTCGTCCATCTTGGTTATGACTCCGCGACGGTCGAACAGGTCTATCATCCGGATCTCGAGGTGATCGGCGATATCGGCGCGTCCGCCCAAGGCCTTGGAGAACGGCTGGAGGGCAGATTGTCGCCCGACGAGGGGATGCCCGACTTGCGCCAGAGGATTCTGGCCCGGATCAACGATCGCGCCGAAGAAGATCGCTTCCCGGTGACGCCTCAACGTCTTGTCCACGGTGTCCGCCAGGTCATGCCAGAAGACGGCATCGTCTGCCTCGACAACGGCATGTACAAGATCTGGTTCGCCCGCAATTACCGCACCCATGTGGCCAACACACTGCTGCTCGACAATGCGCTCGCCACGATGGGGGCCGGACTTCCCTCGGCAATGATGGCGGCCATGCTTCACCCCGAGCGCCGCGTGATGGCTGTCTGCGGCGATGGGGGGTTCATGATGAACTCGCAGGAGATGGAAACGGCGGTGCGGCTCGGGCTGAACCTTGTTGTCGTCATCGTGAACGACAGCGCCTACGGGATGATCCGCTGGAAGCAGTCGGTAGACGGCTTTCCCGATTTCGGCATGAGCTTCGGCAATCTTGATTTCGTGCGCTACGCCGAGGCCTACGGCGCGAAAGGATCCCGAGTGAGCGCGATTGAGGAGCTCGGACCGACGCTCGAAGCCGCCTTTGCCGGTGGCGGTGTCCATCTGGTCGATGTCCCGATCGACTATTCGGAGAATACCCGCGTTCTGGTCGACGAGTTGCGTAACCGCACGCCGGATGTGGAATGTTCATGACACGGGTTCCGTCGTTGCAGAATTCAGACCCCTGACAAGCGAGGAGATCGGACATGTTGACTGTCGTGCAGGCCTTTGATCGTGCGCAGATTGCGGAGATCGAAACCGACGATGCCGCCGCTTTGGAGCGCAAGCTGCAAGCCGCCGGCCGCGTTTTCGCGGATCGCGATGGCTGGCTCAAGCCGCACCAGCGGATCGTGGTTCTGCGCAGGCTGGCAGTGCTGATGGAGGGCAGGCGCGACCATCTCGCCATGCAGATCGCGCGCGAGGGCGGTAAACCCCTGCCCGACGCCATCGTCGAGACCAATCGCGCCATTGATGGCGTTCACAACGCCGCTGACGAGCTCCGCAACTTCGCCGGCCGCGAGATCCCGATGGGGCTGTCGGCTGCGGCGGAGAACCGCTGGGCCTTCACCACGAAGGAGCCCATCGGCATCGTCGCGGCGATTTCCGCCTTCAACCACCCGTTGAACCTGATCGTCCACCAGGTGGCCCCCGCCATCGCGACCGGCTGTCCGGTGATCGTGAAGCCGGCGAGTGCCACGCCGCTCTCCTGCCTCGACTTCGTGGCGCTGGTCCACGAGGCCGGCCTGCCCGAGCCCTGGTGTCAGACCTTCGTCACCGAGGACAACACGCTCGCCGAGAAACTGGCGACCGACGCCCGTGTCGCCTTCCTGAGTTTCATCGGCTCGGCCCGGGTCGGCTGGTCGCTACATGGCAAGCTCGCGCCGGGAACGCGGTCGGCGCTGGAGCATGGCGGCGCCGCGCCGGCAATCATCGACCGCAGTGCCGATCTCGGCCGCGTCATCGAACCGGTCGTCAAGGGCGGCTACTACCATGCCGGACAGGTCTGCGTATCGACACAGCGCATCTACGTTCAGAGCGACATCGCTGACGAGTTCACTGAGCGCCTCGTTGCCCGCGTCGACAAACTGCGCACCGCCGATCCGACTCTAAAGGATACCGAGGTGGGGCCGCTGATCCTGCCGCGCGAGGCTGACCGAGTCGCGGACTGGATCGCGGAGGCGGTCTCCGGCGGCGCGGTCCTCTCGACCGGAGGCGAACGCCTGTCCGAGACCACCCTGAGCCCGGCGGTGCTGCTGGATCCGGCCGGCGACGCGAAGATGTCCCTGCTGGAGGTGTTCGGCCCCGTTGTCGCGGTCTATCCCTACGACGATCTTGACGACGCCATTCGCTGCGCCAACGCCCTGCCGACGGCTTTTCAGGCCAGTATCTTCGCGCAGGACATAGACGTCGCCATGTGCGCGGCCAACCGCCTTGATGCCTCGGCGGTCATGATCAACGATCCGACGGCCTTCCGGACCGACTGGATGCCCTTCGCCGGCCGCAGGGAATCCGGATACGGCACCGGTGGCATCCCCTATACCATGCGCGACATGACACAGGAAAAGATGATCCTGATGCGCAAGAGCTGATGGCACTCCGCTTGGGGGAACCTGATCCACCAGCGAGAGCGCGCTAGCTTGCCTTTGCCTCGTCGCGGCGGGCGGCCGGGAACATCATGTAGTAAAGGACGGGCGCGGCGATCAGCGTGAGGATGCTGGCAAAGCCCAGACCGCCCATGATCGTGACCGCCATAGAGGCAAAGAAGGCGTCCCAAAGCAGCGGAACCATGCCCAGGATCGTGGTGATCGCCGCCAGCATCACTGGACGCAGGCGCGAGGTCGACGCCTCGACCACCGCGCGCGAGAAGGGCACGCCATCGGCGCGGGTCAGGTCGATCTCTTCGACCAGCACGATGCCGTTCTTCAGAAGCATGCCCGAAAGGCTGAGCAGACCGAGAAGCGCCGTGAAGGAGAACGGCAGCCCCGTCGCCAGAAGGCCGAGCGTGACGCCATTCACTGACATCGGCACCAGCAGCCAGACGATCGCGGGCTGGCGGAGCTTGCCGAAAAGAAGGACCGAGATCAGCACCATGATGAGAAGCGAGACCGGCAGGCGCGAGCCGAGCGAGCTTTGCGCCTCGGTCGAGTTCTCGAATTCGCCGCCCCATTCGAGGGTGTAGCCCTCGGGCAGCTCCAGCGCCTCGACCGGGCCGCGCAATTGGCCGAAGATCTCGGCCGAGTTGGCGCCTGCGGGCACGCCCGCCATGATGGTGATGGTTGGCAGGCGTCCGCGGCGCTGGATCAGGGTATCCTCGGCGGCGTAATCGAACCCGTCGATAAGCTGCTCGAGCGGGATGAAACTGTTCGCCGCGCTGGAATAGACCGGCTGGCCGACAAGGCTTGCGCCGGTGGCGCCATCCGCGCCGGGATTGCGCAGCACGATAGGAATGAGGCGCGATTGTTCGCGGTAGGTGCCGGCCCTTGCGCCATCGGTGGCGTATTGCAGGGCGCGCGCCACGTCACTGCGGGTGACGCCTGCCGTCTTGGCGCGGCCATCGTCGTAGAGGGGCCGGATCACCATCTCGCGCTCGCGCCAATCGGTGCGCAGGTCTTGCAGGCGGTCGGTCGCGCCCAGCATCCGTGCCTCGACCTCGGCCGCGAGGCGGCGCAACACGTCGGCATCCGCGCCCGAAATGCGCGCGGCAATCGGCGCGCCCCCGCCGGGGCCGAAGGCGAGGCGCTCGGTCCGAAACTCGCCCTCGGTCAGAGCGCTGCGTCCGAACGCCTCGAGGTCGGCGCGCAGGGGCGGGATCTGCGCGAGCGTTTCGGTCCGGATGATGAGATGGCCGTAGGTCGGCAGGTTTTCCTCTGGGGAATAGGTCAGCATGAAGCGCGACGCGCCGCCGCCGACAAAGGTCGAGACCGAGACGACATCGCCCCGCGCCGAGAGCCACTCTTCGGCGATGGCCATATCGCGCGCGGTGGCGTGGATCGACCCGCCTTGCGGCAATTTGTAGTGCACATAAAAGAGCGGCGTGTTGCTGTCAGGAAAGAACTGCTGCTTGACCTGGCCAAAGCCCCAGTAGCAGGCCGCCGTCAACACGACGAGCGCCGCGATCACCAGCCAGCGCGCGCGTATCGCGCCACGCAGCACGGCTGCATAAGCGCGAAACACCGGGCCGTCATAGGCGCCGCCTGCACCTTGCGTGCCGACCTTGAAGAGGTAATGCGCCAAGAGGGGCGTCGCCGTGATCGCCAGCACCCAGGACAGCAGCAGCGATATGCCGATGACCGCGAAAAGCGAAAAGAGAAATTCGCCCGTCGCATCTGGGCTGAGGCCGATCCCCGCAAAGGCCATGATGCCGATGACAGTGGCCCCAAGAAGCGGGATCTGCGTCTTGCTGGCGGTATTCTCGGCGGCGTCCGGCGCGGATTTGCCGCCCGCCATGTCGCCTTGCATCCCCTCGGCCACCACGATCGCATTGTCCACCAGCATCCCCATCGCGATGATGAGTGCGCCCAGCGAGATGCGCTGCATCTCGATCCCGAAGAGGGCCATGAAGAAGATCGTGCCGACGACCGTAAGAAAGAGCGTCACCCCCACGACCACGGCCGCGCGCCACCCCATGAAGAGGGCCAGGACGATGATCACGATGGCGACCGACAAGGCCAGATTCACCAGGAAATCCGAGGAAGCCTCATCCACCACCAAATGCTGCTGGTAGACGGGGTGCAGATCGACGCCGACGGGGATATCCGATTGCAGCCTGTCCAAGCGCGCATCCACGCGCGCGCCGACCTCGACGATGTTCAGCCCGTCCTTGCCCGAGATGCCGATGGTGAAGGCTTCCTGGCCATCATGGCGAATGATCATCGACGGGTTTTCCACGCGCCCCCGCGTCACCGCGGCAAAATCCGTCAGGCCGATGAGCTCGCCAGAGATGCCGAGGGTCAGGTCGCTTATCGCATCCACGCTGGTCGAGCCTGACGGCGCGTCGATGCGGATGTTCTGTCCCTCGCGGCGGGCCGCGCCGGCGGCGACGACTTCCGTCGCCTCGACGATGGCGGCCTGGATGGCATCGGGCGACACGCCCAGATTGGCGACAATCGCGCTATCGGGTTCGACAAAGATCGCCTCTTCGGGCAGGCCCGAGAGGACCACATCGGCCACACCCTCGACCGACAATAGCTCGCGGCGCAGGAAGTCGGCGATGTCGTGGATCTCGGCGTCGGAGAAGCCGGGGGCCGTGACCGCGTGGAAGATACCGAAGACGTCGCCGAAGGTGTCATTGACGAGGGGTGTGCCTGCGCCGGGCGGCAGCGATCCGCGCGCATCGGTGACGCGGGCGCGCAGGCGGTCCCAGACCTGCGGCAAGGCGTCGCCGTCGTAGGTGTCAGCGATTTCGACATTGATCCGGCTGATGCCAGGTTTGTTGGAAGAGGTGATCGTATCGACCTCGGCCATCTTCTGGATGGCCGATTCCAGCGGCTCGGAAACCTCGCGGGCGACCTCGGCGGCACTGGCGCCGGGGTATTGCGTGATGATGACGGCGTTCTTGATTGTAAACGCCGGATCCTCCAGCCGCCCGATGGTGGAAAATCCCCAGACGCCGCCAAGCAGGCAGGTCAGCATCAGGATCCACGTCAGCAAAGGCCGGGCGATCGCGCCGCGCGCGAGGGCCAGGGTCATTGCGCGAGCCCCTTGAAGCGCCGGACCGTTTGGCCATCCCGAAGCTGCGCGGCGCCTGCTGCGACGATTTCGGTGCCGGGCGCAGGGCCGTCTACGATGCGCACGCGTGTGTCGTCGCGCAGCTCCATCTCGATCGGGGTCCATGTGACCGTGCCGACATCCTCACCATCCGAGGGCGCAAAGACCATCAGCCCCGGCTGGCGATCCGCGTCAAAGGTGATGGCCGTATCGGGCACCAGCATCTGCGCGCCCTTCGGCCGCTCGGCGCGGGCAGTGACAGTGACGGAGGCGCCGGGCAGCACCCATTCGGGCACATCGCCGGGAAAGGCCAGCGTGATTTCATAGGTTTGGGCGACATCCGCCGTCTCGGCCTCGAATTCGCGCAGGACAAGCTCAAAACTCTCGGGCGCGCCGGGGAATGTCGCCTCGAAGGTGACCTGCTGCGCCGGGCCGCGCCGAAACAGCACTTCGGGCACCGAGATATCGACGCGCAACTCGGACATGTCATGCAGACGCACGACGGGCTGGCCTGCGCTGACGGTGGAAAAATTGGCAACCTCGCGGCGCGCCACCAACGCATCGAACTGCGCATGGAGCGTTGCATCCTCCAGCGCCTCCTGTGCTTCTTCTGCGCGGATACGGGCCAGATCGGCGCTTGTCTCGGCGTTGCGCACCTCGACCGCGGCAACCGCGCTACCGGAAAGTTTTGACAGACGCGCCACGTCGCGCTCGGCCTTTTCCAGATCGACCTGCGCGCGCGCGACCGCGCGCTCGAACGGGGCCTGGTTCAGCTGCGCGATCAGCGCGCCCTCATCCAGCTGCGCGCCTTCGGACACGCCAAATTCGGTCACCTGCCCGCCCACCTGAAAGGCGAGATCGACCGTCTCGCGGGCGCGCACCCGACCATAGAATTCGCGCTGGATTTCGCCCACCCCCTCTTCGAGCGTCATCAGCTTGACCGGGCGCAGCGTCTGGGGTGCGGGATCGGCGCTATCCTGCGCGGCGGCAGGCGCGGCCAGAACCGGCTGGGCGAGCGCCGCGACGAGGGACAGAAGGGCGAGGGCCTTTTTCATGGCGCGAGTCCTTTGAGGTGGCTTGGTGTGCCTGCAACTGCAGGTTATGCGCCAAGGGCGCCGGTTGTCGAGCGCGCGCCGCCCTACGTGTGGGCGCCGTAGCGGGCGAGGAACATGTCCACCGCCGCGCCGGAAACCCGGCGAATATCCTCCTCGGAGGCACCATCACTGACGCCGCACAGACGGCGCGCGAACAGATCGCTCTTGCACAGCTCGATCAGCTGGTTCGCGGCCATGTCCATGTCATCGATCCTCAGCGCGCCGCGCTGCACGTAGCAGTCCAGGATCGCGCCCAGCCGCTGGCGCAACATGCGCGGTCCCGAAGCGTAGAACCTCTCGCCAAGCTCGGGAAAGCGGTGACTTTCCGCGACGCAGATGCGATAGATCTGAAGCCCGAAATCCGACAGGAAAAAGCGTGTGATGCGGTCGGAAAGGTCGCGCAGGGCCGTCTCGACAGGGGCGTCGGGGGCGATGTCGGCCATCGCGGCACTGGCCTGGCCATCACATTCGATGCGCGCGACCTCGGAAAAAAGCAGCCGTTTGTCCGTAAAATAGCTGTAAAGCGTGGCCTTGGACACGCCCGCTGCGCGCGCGATGTCATCGACATTGGCCCCATCAAAGCCGTCGCGCATGAAGACCTCGCGCGCGCCTTCCAGCACCTGATCGAACTTGCGCCCTTTTCGGATAGCGCCGGTGACTGCCGCCATGTGCCTGCCTCAAGATTTTTCGCTACCCTAGTGCCTGGACCCCTTGGGACGCAAGCAGGCGCGATTGACGCCGCCAGCCCGCCTGCTAACAAGTGGCATGGCCGCGATTTTCATCCAGACCCTTCCCTTCTTCATGATCATCGCGCTGGGATATGGCGCGGGCCGTAGTGGTTTCTTCACACCGCAGGCGACAGCCTATCTGACGAAATTCGTGTTCTACTTTGCGCTGTCGGCCATGCTCTTGCGGTTTTCGGCCAATCTGGGCCTGCGCGAGGTCTTTGATCTGCCCTTCGTGCTGGCCTATCTGTGCGGCTCGATCGTGGTCTATGCGCTGGCCACAGGCGTGGCATGGCTGCGCGGCATCCGCGCCGAGGAGGCCGCCGTCGAGGCGCAATGCGCGGTGATCGGCAATGTCGGCTTTCTCGGCATCCCCATGCTGGCGATGCTGATGGGCGAGGCGGCGATCGCATCGGTGATGCTGGTCCTGGCGATTGATCTGATCGTCTTTGGCGCGCTGATCGTGGTGGTCATCACCGGCACCCGCGACGGGCGCATGCGGCCGGCTGTGCTGGGGGTTGTGGGCCTTGGCCTGCTCAAGAACCCGATGATCGTCTCGATCGTGCTGGGCCTGACGTGGTCGGCGCTGCAATGGCCGATCCCCGGCCCGGTCAACGAGTTTCTCATCATCCTCGGCGGCGCGGCGACCCCCGGCGCGCTTTTTGCCATCGGCGCCTCACTGGCCGGCAAATCGGCCGAGCGCCCGACCGTGGCGGGCTGGCTGAGCTTCTGCAAGCTGGTGCTGCACCCCGCCGCTGTCGCCATCGCCGCGCTGCTGATCTTTGACGTGGCGCCCTATGCCGCTGCCGTGATGATTGCCGCCGCCGCCCTGCCGGTGGCGGGAAATGTCTACATGCTGGCGCAGCATTACGGCGTTGCGCCGCAGCGGGTGTCGACCTCGATCCTGATCTCGACCGTTCTGGCCGCGATCACGGTCTCGCTTGTGATCGGCTGGGTGCAGCCGCTCTACCGATAATGGGATCTTTCCTGCGACCTTGCCGGAAGTGTCCCCGAACAAGCACTTTCTTTTAGCCGTTTCACCCTCGGCAACCGCCTGTTAAGCATACCCGTGAAACAAGCCTGCCAAGAGGAGCGCCGCCATGGAAACGAAATCGGAAAACGCCTGTTTCGGGGGTATTCAGGGCGTCTATACCCACGCCTCCGAGGCGACGGGCACCGATATGACATTCGGTCTTTTTCTGCCTGCCGAGGCGCGGGACGGCCCCGTGCCCGTGCTGTGGTATCTGTCGGGCCTGACCTGCACGCATGAGAACGCCATGACCAAGGCGGGCGCCCAGGGCTGGGCCGCCGAGCAGGGCATCGCGCTGGTCTTTCCCGACACGTCGCCGCGCGGCGAGGGCGTGGCTGACGACGAAGCCTTCGACATGGGCCAAGGCGCGGGGTTCTACCTGAATGCAACCGAGGCGCCCTGGGCCGAACACTTCCAGATGCGCGACTACATCACCGAGGATCTGACCGCGCTGCTGGCCGCCGAATTCCCGCTGGACATGGAGCGGCAGTCGATCACCGGGCATTCCATGGGCGGACACGGCGCGCTGACACTGGCGATGAGCCTGCCGGGCCGCTTTCGCAGCGTTTCGGCCTTCTCGCCGATCTGCAACCCCACCGCCAGCGACTGGGGCCGCAAGCAGTTCACCGGCTATCTGGGCACGGATGAGGCCACATGGGCCGCGCATGACGCGAGCCTTTTGATGGCGGAGAAGGGGTTTGACGGGCCGATACTGGTCGATACCGGCACGACCGATCAGTTCCTCGATCTGCTGATGCCCGAGACGCTGGCCAGCGCCGCCGCAAAGCGCCGCCAGCAGTGCATTCTGCGCATGCAGCCCGGCTACGACCACAGCTATTTCTTTGTCTCCTCCTTCATGGAGGATCACGTGACATTCCACGCAGAGGCGCTTTATGCAGGATAAAAGGGCGATGCAGCACGACCGTCCGGATCATTACGACCTGATCATCATCGGCTCGGGTCCTGCCGGGCGGGCAGCCGCCATCCAGGCCGGCAAGCTCAATCGCCGCGTTCTGGTGATCGACCGCAAGGATCGCCTCGGGGGCGTATCGGCCCATACCGGCACGATACCGTCCAAGACCCTGCGCGAGACGGTGTTGAACCTGTCGGGGTGGCGCGAGCGCAGTTTTTACGGGCGCTCCTACCGGGTCAAGGACGACATCGGCGCCGAGGATCTTCAGCAGCGTCTGACCAAGACCGTCGATTACGAGGTCGACGTGCTGGAGCATCAGTTCAATCGCAACCACGTGGAAACGCTGTTTGGACTGGCCTGCTTTACCGGGCCGAACGAGGTCGAGGTGCAGGTGGATGCGGGCCAGACCGCGCGGCTGACGGCAGACAAGTTCCTGATCGCCACGGGCACCAAGACCTACCGCCCCGATAGCTGCCCCTTCAACGGCACGACCGTGCTGGACAGCGACGAATTCCTCAAGATCGACGCGATCCCGCGCAGCCTGACGGTGATCGGCGCGGGCGTGATCGGGGTGGAATACGCGACGATGTTTGCCGCCCTCGATGTGCGCGTGACCCTGATCGAGCCGCGCGAGACTTTCCTCGACTTCATCGACAACGGCATTATCGACGATTTCACCCACCAGATCCGCGAGAACGGCGTCGATCTGCGCCTCGGCTCGCCGATCGCAACGATTGAGGACGCGGGCCGTCACGTCGAGGTCACGCTCGAGAATGGGCGACATGTGCGCAGTGACATGCTGCTCTTTGCCGCCGGACGCATGGGGGCGACGTCCAGGCTTGGGCTCAAGAATGCAGGGCTTGAGACCGACAATCGCGGACGGCTTGAGGTTGACCGCAAGACCTACCAGACATCAGTGCCGCATATCTATGCCGCAGGCGATGTCATCGGCCATCCCAGCCTCGCCTCCACCTCGTTGCAGCAGGGGCGCATCGCGGCGTGCCACGCGCTTGAAACGCCCACCTTGCCCGAAAGCCCCTGGTTTCCCTACGGCATCTATTCCGTCCCCGAGATCAGCACCTGCGGCATGTCCGAAGAAGAGATGAACGAGCGCGGCATCCCCTATGAGGTCGGCGTCGCGCGGTTTCGCGAAACGTCGCGCGGGCACATCATGGGGCTGGAGCACGGCATGCTGAAGATGCTGTTCAGCCTCAAGACGCGGCGCGTGCTGGGTGTGCAGATCGTCGGCGAGGGCGCGACCGAGCTTATTCACATCGCGCAGGCAGTGCTGAACCTGAAAGGCACGGTGGATTACTTCGTCCAGAATACATTCAACTACCCGACGCTGGCCGAGGCCTACAAGATCGCAGGGCTCGATGCGTTCAACCGCATGCCCATCCCCGAGGAATACAAGGTCGGCCGCAAGGCTCGCACAAAGGCGGACGCGCCATGACACGCGCCCGGTTTCCATTCGGAAAACGCTGCGGCGAAGCACTGTTTTCCGCGCGGCGCTGCGCGCGGTGATCTATGTCGATGCAGATGCCTGCCCCGTCAAGGACGAGGCGATCCGCGTCGGCACGCGGCATGACCTGATGGTCTATATCGTCTCGAACGGAGGACTGCGCCCCTCGCCCCACCCCTTGGTCGAAACCATCATTGTGCCCGACGGGCCGGACATCGCCGACATGTGGATCGCCGAGCGCGCGACGAAAGGCGATGTCGTCATCACCGGCGATATTCCCCTGGCGGCCAAATGCGTCGAGGCGGGCGCGCTGGTGCTCAAGCACAATGGCGAGCCGCTGAGAGCGGCCAATATCGGCAACGTGCTGGCCACGCGCGACCTGATGACGGATTTGCGGGCCGCCGACCCCTTTCGCCAGGGAGGCGGCAAGGGGTTTACAAAGACCGATCGCTCGCGCTTTCTGGACGCGCTGGAGCGGGCCGTCAGGCAGGCCAGCAAGACAGCCCCCTGATAGGCCCTTTCCCGTTGAGCCAAACAAGATGAGCCTTGCCCGATGAAACACGCCCCATGAATACGATTGCCGTACCGGCCAACAACATGATCGGCGCGCTCTGCGCGATCGCGGCGATCCTGTGCTTTTCCTTTGTCGATCTCGGGATCAAGCTGCTCAGCGATGATTACGCGCTGCATCAGGTCGTTCTGTTGCGCTCGCTGGTCAGCCTTGTGGTTTTCCTTGGCCTCATCATGCCCTTCAGCGGCGGCTGGCGCGTCTTTCGCACGCGGCGCCCCGGCGCGCACCTTTTGCGCGGCAGCTTTATCGTCTGCGCCAATGTCTGCCTCTTTCTGGGCCTTGCTGCGATGCCCATCGCGGATGCGGTCGCCATCTTCTTCATCTCGCCGCTGGCCATCGCGGTCATGTCGGTGATCTTTCTCAAGGAGACGGTCGGCCCGCGCCGCTGGATCGCCATCCTCGTCGGGCTGATCGGCGTTCTCATGATCGTGCAGCCGGGCACCGACGCGTTCCAGTTCGCCTCGCTGCTGCCGGCGATTGCCGCCGTGCTCTATGGTGCGATGCATATGGTCACGCGCAAGATCCGCAACACCGAAAGCGCCGCGACCATGACAATCTATGTCATTTTCACCTTCCTCGTCTCAAGCGCGATCATCGGCTTCTTTCTCAGCGATGGGCGCTATGAGCCGGACGTGCATCCGGCGCTCTCGTTCCTCGTGCGCGCATGGGCGCCGCTCGACGGCTATGCGCTTTGGGTGATCGTCATGCTGGGCGTGGCGGGTGTGGGCGGCAGCTGGCTCATCACGCAGGCCTACCGGCTAAGCGAGGCCGCCTTCGCCGCGCCGTTCGAATATGTGGCGATGCCCATCGCGATCTTCTGGGGCGCTGTCTTCTTTGACACATGGCCCACGCTGAACGCCTGGATCGGGATCGCGCTGATCCTCGGTTCGGGCCTCTACATGCTCTGGCGCGAGCATCGCAAGAAGGCGGTGCGGCCCGTTCCGCGCTATCGCCGATGACCCCGCAGGCCGTCATCTTCGACATCGGCAACGTCCTGATCGAATGGCAACCCGAGCGCTATTTTGACGGCGCCGTCGGGCCTGAGCGCCGCCGCGCGATGTTTCAAGCCGTGGACATATCCGCCATGATGGAACGCATCGATGCCGGTGCGGATTTCTCGCAAGAGGCCGTGCGCACCGGTGCCGCACATCCCGATTTCGCACCCGAGCTCCTGCATTTTCGTGATCGCTGGTGCCAGATCGCCCAGCCCGCCATCGCGCATTCCGTCCGCCTGATGCAGGCGCTGAGGGCGCGCGGCATCCCGGTCTTTGCGCTTTCGAATTTCGGCGCGCAGAACTTCCCGCTCAGCGCCGCGCAATTCCCGTTCCTGCGCCAGTTCGACAGGGCCTATATCTCGGGTCAGATGGGCCTGATCAAGCCTGATCCGGCCATATATGCCGCGGTTGAGGCCGATTGCGGCCTGCCGCCGGGGGCGTTGCTCTTTACCGATGACCGCGCCGACAACATCGCCGCTGCTGCTGCACGCGGCTGGCAGGTGCATCACTTCAAGGAGGCGGCAGGGCTGGCCGATTGCCTGGTGCGCGCCCGCCTTCTCGGCCCGCAGGAGGCGGTGTGACAAACCTGCTCCTCATCCTCGCCGGTGTCGCAGCCGTCATCGCCGCCGCGCCCTTCCTGCGCGAGGCGGCGCGCCCGGCAATGTCGCGCCGCGCCCGCCGCGCCGCGCCCGGCCAGTTCGCCGACCTGCCACAGGGGCGCGTGCATTTCCGCTGGTCAGGCCCCGAGGATGGCCCCGTCGCGGTCTGCGTTCACGGTCTGACGACGCCCTCCTTCGTCTGGGATCGCATCGCCGAGACGCTTGGCCAGATGGGCTACCGTGTGCTCGTCTATGACCTTTACGGGCGCGGCTATTCCGACCGTCCGCACGGGGCGCAGGATGTGGACTTCTTCTGCCGACAGTTATCGGACCTTCTGGCAGACCAAAACGTCGAGAGCGACATCACCCTCCTTGGCTACTCGATGGGCGGCATGATCGCGCCCGGCTTTGCCGCCGCGCATCCCAGCCGGGTCTGCCAGCTGGTTCTTCTGGCCCCGGCGGGCGTCGGCCATGATCTGGGGCCCGCCTCGCGGCTGATCGCACGGACCGGGCTCATCGGCTCATGGGCAATGCTGTCGGTCTATGGCCGCTCGATGCGCCGCGCGCTCGAGGCCGAGCGCGGGCAGAGGTCAGGCGTGCCCGGCATCGTCGACATGCAGATTGCGCAGTTGCGTTACCGTGGCTTCCTGCCCGCGGTGCTGGCGTCCCTTCGCGGCGCGCTGGATGAGGATAGCGAGGCGGCGCACCGTGCGGTGAGCGCCGCGAGCATCCCGACCTTTGTTGTGTGGGGCGAAGTCGACGAGGTGATCCCGGTGGCAGGCCGCGAGACCCTCGCCGGCTGGAACCCATCGGCCCGGCAGCACGTAGTGCCCGGCGCAGGCCATGCCCTGCCCTACAGCCATGACACAGAGGTCGCGGCACTGCTGCGCCAGCATCTTGCGCCTTAGGCCCGGATCAGCCTCTCGCCCTTGAGCCGCAGATGCAGCTCGGTGCGGTGCGCTTACTCCTTGCGGTCATCGGCCAACGCGTCCAGCTTGGCCTCCATCGCAGCCAGCCGCGCCAGAACGTCGTCGCGATAGGTATTGGTGCTCGCCTCATTTTCCGAGTGATGCGCATCCTGCATAGAGTTGACGATCAAACCGACCAGCAAGTTGACCACGGCAAAGGTCGTGACGAGGATGAAGGGCAGGAAAAACGCCCATGCCCAAGGATGAACCTCCATCACCGGGCGCACGATGCCCATGGACCACGACTCCAGCGTCATGATCTGGAACAGCGAATAGCCCGACCGGCCCAGCGTGCCGAACCATTCAGGGAAATCGGCGCCAAAAAGCTTGGTTGCGATGACCGCGGCGATGTAGAAGATGATCGCCATCAGCAAGAAGACCGACCCCATACCCGGCAGCGCGGTGACAAAACCCTCGACGACCCGGCGCAGGCGCGGCGCCACCGAAATGACGCGCAAAACCCGCAGAATGCGCAGCGCTCGCAGCGCCGACAGCGCCTGTCCGGTCGGAACCAGTGCGACCGCCACAATCACCAGATCAAAGATGCTCCACCCGTCGCGGAAAAACCGCCCGCCCCGCGCATAAAGCTTCAGCGCGATTTCCGCTACAAAGAAGGCAAGGCAGGCCCTGTCCAGCGCAACGATCGCTGAACCGAACTGCGACATGATCGGGTCTGACGTCTCCATCCCGAGGATAATCGCGTTGAAAATGATGACCCCGATGATCACCTGCCGGACCGCGGCCCGCGACAAGAATGCGTCCAACTTCGCGCGCGTGTCCATCAACTCACCTTGCCCCGTCATTCATTATTAAATTTACGCAAAATGGGCGGCCCCTGCGCGCCGCCCTTCTTTTCTTCTTCCTCCAAATATCCACTCGGTTGAAATCTGCAAGATTTCAACCGTCGCTGCGCGCAGCGCAAATGGTGAAAATGCGCGCCGCAGGCGCACCTTTCAGCAGATCATCGCCTAGCCGACGGCAATCATCTCGGATTGGCGGACGATGACCTCGGCCTGCTTGATGCTGGCGATGTCGACAAGGCGGCCCTTGTAAACGGTCGCGCCCTCGCCATTGGCTTTCGCCGTCTCCATCGCGGCCAGGATCTCGCGCGCCTCGGCGACAGCCTCATCCGTTGGGGTGAAGACCTCGTTGGCCAATGCAATCTGCTTGGGGTGGATCGCCCATTTGCCCACCATACCCAGCGTGGCCGAGCGCAGGGCCTGCGCGCGAAAGCCGTCGTCATCCGAGAAATCCCCGAACGGGCCGTCGACAGGCAGCAATCCATGGGTGCGGCAGGCCGCGACGATGGCCGCTTGCGCCCAGTGCCAAGGGTCGGACCAATGCTTGGTTCCCTCGCGGATCATGTAGTAATTCTCCTGCGTGCCGCCGATCCCGGTCGTGGCCATGCCCATCGAGGCCGCGAAATCGGCAGCCCCGAGGCTCATCGCCTGCAAGCGCGGGCTGGCGGCGGCGATTTCCTCGACGTGGGCGATGCCAGCCGCGCTCTCGATGATGACCTCGAAGGTGATCGGCTTGGTGCGGCCCTGCGCGCGCTCGACCGCCGTGACCAGCGCATCGACGGCATAGACATCCGCCGCGCAGCCCACTTTGGGAATCATGATCTGGTCCAGCCGATCACCCGCCTGCCCCAGCAGGTCGACCACATCGCGATACCACCAGCCGGTATCAAGCCCGTTGATCCGCACGCTGAGGTATTTGGTGCCCCAATCGACCGCATTGATGGCCTCGATCGTCTGCTTGCGCGCCAGATCCTTGTCGTTGGGGCCAACCGAGTCCTCAAGGTCGATATTGATCACATCCGCCGCGCTTGCCGCCATCTTTTCAAAGAGCTTGGCGTTCGATCCCGGCCCAAAAAGCTGGCAGCGATTGGGACGGGCGGGCGCGGGCGGCTGCAAGCGGAAGCTCATGGGGTAGACCTTTCTGAGTAACGAAGTTGCGCGATCAATCACCCAACCGGTATGAAATTACGCGCCCCGCCGCAAGGCGATTATGCAGTTGCAGCATGACCTGCCTGATGAACTGCGAGGTTTTCGGGTGAACACCCCGCGTGATATGCGCTAAGCAGAGGCAAACGCCGATTCCGCGCGCCGCCAAAGGACATACCATGATCGAGACCCCATATCTTCTGTTTCTGGGCGATGCGCCCGACATGCTGGCCGCCAAGGTTGCCATCGGCATTCGCGACTGGCGCCCCGAAAACGCGGTGGGCCAGTTCCGCCTGCCCGGCTGCGGCGCCGATCTGGGCCTGACGGAAATGACCCTGCTCGAGGCCAAGGCGGCGGGCGCGAAAACGCTGGTGATCGGCGTTGCCAACCGCGGTGGCATCATCAGCCAGGCGTGGAAAAAAGTGCTGGTCGCAGCGCTGGAAGAGGGCTTTGATCTGGCCTCGGGCCTGCACAACCTTTTGCGCGACGAGCCGGACCTCGTGGCCGTGGCCAAGGCAACGGGGCGCACCTTGCATGATGTGCGTATTCCCAGCGTCAAATACCCCATCGCCAATGGCGAGAAGCGGACCGGCAAGCGCTGCCTTGCCGTCGGCACCGACTGTTCGGTCGGCAAGATGTATACGGCCATGGCGATGGAGCGCGACATGACCGCGCGCGGGATGAAGGCGACCTTCCGCGCCACCGGCCAGACCGGCATCCTGATCACCGGCGGCGGTGTCCCGCTCGATGCCGTGATCGCCGATTTCATGGCCGGCTCAATCGAGTATCTGACGCCGGACAATGACGCCGATCATTGGGACATGATCGAAGGCCAAGGCAGCCTTTTCCACGTCTCCTACTCCGGCGTGACGCTGGCGCTGATCCATGGCGGCCAGCCCGATGCTCTGATCCTCTGCCACGAGCCCACGCGCAGTCATATGCGCGGCCTGCCGGGGTATTCCCTGCCGTCGCTCGAGCAGCTGCGCGATACCGCGCTGCCACTGGCGCAGGTCGGCAATCCCCAGTGCAAGGTGGTCGGCATCTCGATCAACACACAGCACATGGGCGACGCGGACGCACGCGCCTATCTGGCCGAGATATCGCAGCAAATGGGTCTGCCCGCGACCGACCCCTACCGCTATGGCGCAGATGTGCTGGTGGATGCGCTGGCGGCGGTCTGATCCGGGCGTCCGGCGCAGGCAGGCCCCGCCGGATTTTGAGTATTTTCAGAACAATGAAAGGCGAGGGTGCATGCAGGTATCGGTAACGCGTGATGTGTTCAAACTGGCGCAGGTCTTTACCATCAGCCGCGGCTCGCGCACCGAGGCCGAGGTGCTGACGGTAAGCGTCAGCGACGGTGATCACACCGGGCGCGGCGAATGCGTTCCCTATGCGCGTTACGGCGAGACATTGGAGTCGGTGACCGCGCAAATCGAGGGTGCCGAGGTGACGGACCGCGCTGCACTGATGGGTCTGCCGGCGGGCGCGGCCCGCAATGCGCTGGATTGCGCGCTGTGGGATCTGGAGGCCAAGCGCGCCGGGCGGCGCGTCTGGGACTTGGCAGGTTTGGCCACGCCGGGGCCCGAGATCACCGCCTATACCCTGTCGCTGGACACGCCCGAGGCGATGCGGGCCAAGGCGGCACAGAATGCGCACCGCCCCCTTTTGAAGATCAAGCTGGGCACACCCGATGACATGGCGCGCCTCGAGGCGGTCCGCGCGGGTGCGCCCAAATCGACGATCATCGTCGATGCCAATGAGGGTTGGAGCGCCGAGATATATGCCGACCTTGCGCCGCATTTGCTGCGCCTTGGCGTCGCACTGGTCGAACAGCCCTTGCCTGCGGGCGAGGACGACGCGCTTCTGGGCGTCGCACGCCCCCTGCCCGTCTGCGCCGACGAAAGTTGCCATGATCGCGCCAGCCTCGCGGCGCTCAAGGGCAAGTACGACGTGGTGAACATCAAACTGGACAAGACCGGCGGGCTGACCGAGGCGCTTGAGCTGCGCCGCGAAGCACTGGCGGAAGGCTATCGCGTGATGGTCGGCTGCATGATCGGGTCCAGCTTGGGTATGGCGCCGGCAACCCTCGTCGCGCAAGGCGCGATGGTGACGGACCTTGACGGCCCTCTCCTTCTGGCCGAGGACCGGGACACACCGCTGATATTTGACGGCGCCGGGGTGCACCCCCCCGCGCCAGAGCTATGGGGATAAAGACGATGCGCACTGTTTATGTAAATGGCGAGTACCTGCCCGAGACCGAGGCTAGGGTTTCGATCTTTGACCGGGGCTTTCTCATGGCCGATGGCGTCTATGAGGTGGTCTGTGTTCTGGGCGGCAAGCTGGTGGATTTCGAAGGCCACATGGTCCGCCTCGATCGCTCGCTGAGCGAGCTGGACATGACGCGGCCGAGCGCGCGTGATGATCTGCTCGAGATCCACCGCGAGCTGGTCACGCGCAACACCCTCGATCAGGGGCTGATTTACCTTCAGGTCACACGGGGCAACCCCGGCGACCGTGATTTCAATTTCCCACCCAAAGAGACCGAGCCGACGGTTGTCCTCTTCACCCAAGACATGCCGAGCCTGATGGACAACCCCAAGGCAAAGCGCGGCGCGCGCGTCATCTCAGTGCCCGACTTGCGCTGGGGCCGCCGCGACATCAAGACAGTGCAACTGCTCTACCCGTCGATGGCCAAAACGATGGCACAGGCCGCGGGCGTCGACGATGCCTGGATGGTCGAGGATGGCCATGTCACCGAGGGGACATCCAACAACGCCTACATCATCAAGAACGGCCGCATCATCACCCGTGCCCTCAGCAATGACATTCTGCACGGCATCACCCGCGCTGCCGTCTTGCGCTTTGCCCGCGAGGCACAGATGGAGGTCGAGGAGCGCAGCTTTACCATCGAGGAGGCCAAGGATGCGGACGAGGCGTTCGTCACCTCGGCCAGCGCCTTCGTCACACCCGTGGTGGAGCTGGACGGCGCCGCAATCGGCACCGGGATGCCCGGCCCGATCGCCGCGCGCCTGCGCGAAATCTACATCGACGAAAGCCTCAAGGTCGCCGTCTAAAGCGTTTCGCCTTTAACCTGAGATATCAGCAAAAGGCGAAACGCTTTAGGCCCTGCGCAACTCATAATTCTGGCGCCAGGCTTCATCTTGGCAAAAATACTCATCTCGGACCGCTCCCCCACCGGGGCGGTCCGATTGCGGTTTCAGCGCTTTTTCTCTACGTTTTCCGCAAAGGCCGTCTTGAATGTGTCCTGCTGGCTGGCGGTCGCGTCGGTCTGATGCGCAGCCTTCCACTCGTCCATGGTCATGCCGTAGAAGGCCTCGCGCGCCTCATCCTTGGACATCTCGATGCCGCGCGCGTTCGCGGCTTCCTGATACCAGCGGCTCAGGCAGTTGCGGCAGAACCCGGTCAGGTTCATCATGTCGATATTCTGCACATCCGGGCGCTCTTGCATCAGGTGGTGGCGCAGGGCGCGAAAGGCGGCGGCCTCCAGCTCGATTTGGGTCTGCTCGTCCATTCTCATTCTCCTCATTCAGCCTCGCTCAATCGTCGGGCGGCAGTACACGCTTGGCATAGGCGGGGTCCAGATCGGCAACATCCACCGACAGGCTGTGCACATGCGGCATCTGGGCCTCGAGCACACGCAAGATCACTTGTGCCAAGTCGGATCTGGTATCCGCATCCCGCCCCGGCAAGAGGCGCAGCGTGGCATGGGCAAAGCTCTGCCCGCGCGTTCCCAGCAGATGGGCGCCCGCCGCGCAGCTGCGCAGCTTCAGCGTCTCGGGCCGGGTGATCGACGGATGGGCCGCCAGCGCGGCAAACAGAGCATCACATAGCGCACTGAGTCCCTCCGGATCGGCCGCGTCCGGCGAATGCTCGATGATGACATGCGGCATGGTTTACCCCCTTCTTGCCAGATGGCAGGCTTACAAGCTGGCCCCGGCCAGCGTTTCGGTCAGGATCGGGGCGAGGCGCGCGGCCCATGCGCGCTGCTGCACCTCGGTTGCGATCAGATCATTGCGCAGCTCGATCAGCACGTTGGGCCTGCCATGCGCGATTGCGTGCCGTGCAATCGTATCGCCCGGCAGATGGCCGGTATAGGGCTGATTGTCGCCAACGCTCAGGTCCGGCTCGGCGCGCAGGCGCGCCAAGAGCGGATGCGCAAGCCGCGTGTCGGTGGAATAAAGCACCCCGATCTGCCACGGGCGCGGAGGGCGCCCCCGCAGCTGCGGCGTATAACTGTGGACCGACACCAGCACCGGCGCGTCGCGCGCGGCGGCCAGACGCGCAACCGCCTCGTGATAGGGCCGGTGGCAGCGGCGCAGCCGTTCATCCGCGTCCAGATCCGATATGCCGCGATTGCCGGGAATGATCGTGCCGTCATATAGCTGCATGATCAGCGTCGGATCCTCCTCGCCGCGGTTCGGGTCGATCACGAGGCGGGAAAAGCGTGACAGGATTGCCGGGCCATCCAGCGCTTCGGCCAGCGCGCGACTGACCCCCTCGGCGCCCGGATCATAGGCAATGTGGCGCGCCATGTCTTCGTCGGCCACGCCGAGGCTGCCCCCGTTGACGAAATCCGGCACCTCATTGGACGCGTGATCGCACAATACCGTCCATCGTCCCGGGCGGTCCTGCCCGTCGATGACAAATGGCTTGTAAGTCACCTCAAAACTCCCGTCTGCCCTTTGCCTCGGCGCAAAAGAATGGCATTGAAGCGCGCATGTGCCGGTGCGCTGCCCGGTGCCCCATCCTGCGGCCCCATAGTACAGGAAGTTTCACAAATGAGACGCCATCGCAACGTCAAGATCGTCGCCACACTTGGCCCGGCCTCCGAAACCTATGACATGATCCGCGCGCTTCATGAAGCGGGGGCGGACGTGTTTCGCCTGAACATGAGCCACGGCCAGCACGACGAGATTCGCGAAAAGCACCGCATCATCCGGCAGGTGGAAAAGGATCTGGACAGCCCGATCTGCATCCTCGCCGATCTTCAGGGGCCAAAACTGCGCGTCGGCGTCTTTGCCAACGGCGAGGAAGAGCTGGAGGAAGGCGCGGCCTTCCGCCTCGATCTGGACGAGGCCAAGGGCGATGCCACCCGCGTCTGCCTGCCCCACCCCGAGATTTTCGCCGCGCTCGAGCCGGGCGCGTCGCTTTTGGTGAACGACGGCAAGATCCGTCTCAAGGTCACCGACTGCGGCGAGAGCCACGCCAATTGCGAGGTCGTCATCGGCGGCACCATCAGCAACCGCAAGGGCGTGAACGTGCCCGATGTCGAATTGCCTCTGGCCGCCCTGTCGGAAAAGGACCGCAAGGATCTGGAGTTCGTCTGCCAGCTCGGCATCGACTGGCTCGCGCTCAGCTTTGTGCAGCGCCCCGAGGATGTGGCCGAGGCGCGCGATCTGGCCAAGGGGCGCGCCGCGATCCTCAGCAAGATCGAGAAGCCGTCCGCCGTCACGCGCTTTGATGCGATCCTGGCCGTCTCGGACGGGATCATGGTTGCGCGGGGCGATCTGGGGGTCGAGCTTCCGGTGCAGAATGTGCCGCCCATCCAGAAACGCCTCGTGCGGGCCTGCCGCGCCGCGGCCAAGCCGGTGATCGTCGCCACACAGATGCTGGAATCGATGATCGAATCGCCCGTCCCTACCCGAGCCGAGGTCAGCGATGTCGCCACCGCCATCTACGAGGGCGCCGATGCGATCATGCTGTCGGCGGAATCGGCGGCAGGCAGCTATCCGATCGAGGCGGTGAAGACGATGGACAATGTCGCCCGCGAGGTCGAGAACGATCCGACCTATCGCCAGATCATCGAGGCGTCGCGGATCGCCGCGCGCACCACGGTGGCCGACGGCATCGTGGCCGCCGCGCGCGAAATTGCCGAGACGACCGACATCAAGGTGATCTGCTGCTTTACCCAGTCCGGCACCACCGCGCTTTTGACCGCGCGCGAACGGCCCAGAGTGCCGATCATCGCGATGACATCGCTGCGCGGCACGGCGCGCCGCCTCGCGCTGAGCTGGGGGGTCAATTGCGTGATGACCTCCGAGCTTGAGCGCTTCAAGATGGCGGTCATCAACGCCGCGCGCGCCGCGCGGGCCCAAGGCTATGCCACCACAGAAGACCAGATCGTGGTGACGGCGGGCGTGCCCTTCAACGTGCCGGGTACGACCAACATCCTGCGCGTGGCCCCCTGCCAAGAAAGTTTGATATACGCCGCCGATCCAAGCTAGGATAAGCGCCATAGCTTCCTTGCGGGACGGGCGCGTGACATGAGCAGCGATCAGATTTTGGTGATCGGCCTTGTGCTGGGGGTATTTTCCATACCGGCCATCGTTTCAGCCCTTTCGGACAGGCGCACCCCGCGCGTGGCCGCACTGGTTCTGATCGCGGCGGGGTGCCTCGTGGTCTGGGCGATCTCGAAGAAGCCGACGGGATACAGCATCACCGATGTGCCGAAGGCGTTCGTGCGCGTGGTGGGGCAGCTGCTCGACTGAGGCGGCTTTGCGCTTGCAAGCGGGGCGCATCCCCCCTAAAAGGCGGGCTTCACCCGCGCGTCCGGCCCTGAGTGGCATGCCGAGTCGCGCGTTCGACCGACCAATAATGAGGAGCCGGAAATGCCCAAGATGAAGACAAAATCGAGCTGCAAAAAGCGGTTCAAGATCTCGGCCTCTGGCCGCGTGATCGCAGCACAGGCTGGCAAGCAGCACGGCATGATCAAGCGCAGCAACAAGTTCCTGCGCAATGCCCGTGGCACCACCACCCTGTCAAAGGCTGATGAGCAGATCATCAAGCCGATGATGCCCTACGCGCGCTAAGGAGAACACCAGATGTCGAGAGTCAAAAGCGGTGTCGTCACACACGCCCGTCACAAGAAAGTCATCAAGGCTGCCAAAGGTTACTATGGCCGCCGCAAGAATACGTTCCGCGTTGCGTCGCAGGCCGTCGACAAGGCCAACCAATACGCCACGCGCGACCGCAAGAACCGCAAGCGCAGCTTCCGCGCGCTGTGGATCCAGCGCATCAACGCCGCTGTGCGCAGCCATGACGAGGCGCTGACATACAGCCGCTTCATCAACGGCCTGACGCTGGCCGGTGTCGAAGTGGACCGCAAGGTTCTGGCCGATCTGGCCGTTCACGAGCCCGCAGCATTCGCCGCGATCGTCGAGCAGGCCAAGGGCGCACTGGCCGCCTGAGCCTGATTGCGATTGAGACATGATCGAAACGCCGCCGGAGACATCTCCGGCGGCGTTTTTCGTTGGGGGCGCTTGCGAGGGAGGCCCCTCACTAAGGGTTTTCGGGCCAGCGGCCTGCCCCCCTCCCGGCACAGCTTGCGCCCGTCAAAAAAGCCGCAGCACCAGAACCACCGCCACCGCAGGCACCAGCGCGGGATGCAGCACGTGGTCAAGATAGTTGCTGCTGCCCCAGCCCATCACCCACATGACCTGTGCCGTCACCGCCAGAAGCGGCACAAAGAGCATCCCCTGCCCCAGGCCATAGGCACAAAGTGCAAGCACCAGCACCGCCACCGGGATCGGCGCATACCCCAGCCGATACATATCCACCGGCACGGCCCCCGCCGCCGAGGCGAGGAAGGCCACGTAGAGCGCCAGAAACACCACCAGCTCCAGAGTGCCGAAAGGCTGCACTGGCACGCCCAAATTCGCCGCCATCTGGCGCAGGATGACAAAGGGCAGCACCGCCCCCACCGGTCCCAGCAGCGCCACAACGCCCCGCAGCGGAAGTGCATCGCGCAAGACCACCGCCAGAGCCACCCCGGCGACAAGGCCCAGCGGCACTGCCATCTGCGCCTGCATCCCAAGGCCCAGCAGCAGCCATGCCAGCCAGCCGACCAGTGAGGCCAGCCAAAGAACTGTCAGCATCCCGCTCATGTCCCAAGCGCCCAGGCGAGGTTGAACAGATGCGCGCGAATGCCTTTCTTGCCCGCCACGCTGTAGGCGAGCGCGATACGCCCATCCGGCAGCGCACGCATCATCGGATAGCGCGCATCGCCGCCGCCCGCCTCGAGCGTGCGCAGATGCCGCCACGTCGCGCCACCATCCTCGCTGAGTACCAGATTGAGGATGCCACCATCGCCCGCATCGTCGTTGACCGCCATCAGGATCGCATCACCGCCAATCCCCAGCGCCGCCACTGGCGCGCTTGGGTTGGGCATAGGTGTCTCGCGCACAGCCTCCCAGGTGCGGCCGCCGTCGCCTGTGCGGCTGATCAGCAGCCGCTGCCCACCGCTGTCGAAGTTGCGCAGAAAGGCCACGGCGCGCGCCGCATCCAGTGGCACGATCATGGGCTGGATCGCCTTCATCGGCCCGGTCATGCGGCGCATGTCGCGCACGCGCCGCTGCCCGTCCAGTCGCACCAGCGCGCCATATGTGCTGCCCATCTCGAAATAGGCAGGCAAGGCGTGGCTGCCATCGGCATAGGCCACCATCGGCGACTTCACCAGAAACGAGCGGTTGAGCAATGGCGAAAGGTCCAGCTTGCGCGCGTGCACAGGCCCCTCCGGCGCCATTTGCACCTCAGCGACCGAAGCCATGGCCCAGCCGCCCACCGAAACGGCAGTGGTGTAAAGCGTATCCTTGGCCCCGTCCCGCTGCACCGTGTTGCCCAGCGTCACAACCAGCTGGCGCGGCTCAAATGCCTCGGCCAGCGCGGCGCTGGTCAGACGGGGCGTGATGGGCGAGGCCGCGCCATCGGGCGTGATGTCGACGCCGACCACATCCACATCCGCCTGCGCCTCTTGCGAGCCGGCGAACCACAGAACGCTCATTCCCTGATCCTTCAGGATGATGCTGGGGGAATGGGCGATGCCCGTCTCGGGCGTGTGGTCCAGCACCGTCGCAAAGACCGGCGCGCCACCCCTCTCCATGGGCGCGGGCACGGCCCATTCCCACATCAGGGGAACGTCACGGCGGATGGCCCAGGCGCTGAGGCAAAGACTGAGCGCGCCAAGCGCCAGAACGGCGATCGGCACGGAGATATGCATGGCGGCGAGGGCCACCTTTAGCCGACCTTCAGGACGATCTTGCCGATATGGGCGCTGCTTTCCATCCGTTCATGCGCCTTGGCCACATCCGCCAGCGCATAGGTGCTGTCCATGACCACGCCCACGCGCCCGGCCTCGAGCAGCGGCCAGACCTCGCGGTGCAGCGCCTCCGCAATCCGGGCCTTGGCCAGATCGCTCTGGGGCCGCAGGGTGCTTCCGGTGATCGTGAGGCGGCGCATCATGACCTGGGCAAAGTTCAGCTCGACTTTGGGGCCGCCAAGAAAGGCGATCTGCACCAGCCTGCCATCATTGGCCAGCGCCTTGACGTTGCGCGGGATGTAGTCGCCGCCAACCATGTCGAGGATCAGGTTCGCGCCGCCCTCGGCCTTAAGAATCTCGACGAAATCCTCCTCGCGGTAGTTGATCGCGCGCTCGGCGCCGAGCTCGGCGCATTTGGAGCATTTCTCGGCGCTGCCTGCGGTGGCAAAGACGCGCGCGCCCATGACGTGGGCTAGCTGAATCGCCGTCGTGCCGATCCCGGACGAGCCGCCATGCACCAGAAAACGCTCGCCCGCCTCGAGACCGCCGCGCATGAACACATTGGTCCAGACGGTAAAGTAATTCTCAGGCAGGCAGGCGGCCTCGGCCATATCCATGCCCTGGGGGATGGGCAGGCAATGCGCGGCGGGGGTGCGCACGTATTCGGCATAGCCGCCACCGGGCAGAAGGGCGCACACCTTGTCACCCACCGCCAGCCCCGTGACGCCATCGCCCAGTGCCGCGATTTCGCCCGAAGCCTCCAGCCCCGGCAGATCGCTGGCCCCCGGAGGCGGCGCGTAGTTGCCCATGCGCTGCGAGATGTCGGGTCGGTTGACGCCTGCGTAGGCTACGCGGATCAGCACCTCGCCCGCGCGGGGGCGCGGCCGTTCGCGGGGCACGCGTGTCAGCACCTCGGGGCCGCCGTGCCGGGAAATCTCGACGGCTTGCATCATGTCGCTCATGGTCTTGTCCTTCAGTCTCGGGTCCAGCGGCCGGGCATGTCCGCCTGCCTCTTGGGCGCGCGCAGATGGCTCAGCACCTTCATCGGGCCGGCCATCAGCGCGCTGGCGATCTTGCTGTCATTCGCCTTGGCCTTCATCTTCTCGATCTGCATCACATCCTCGATGCGGCGGTCCAGAAACTCCCACGTGGCGGCGGCGTCCAGACTGTCATCACCCAGCCAATAGAGCACGGTCGAGCCATAGACACCCGACAGCGTCGCGCGCTTGGTGTACCAGTTGTAATCGTCCGAGGTATCCCCCAGCGCGGTCCAGATGTGATCGGTGGTGCCCCAGATCGCGCGCGCGCCGTCGGCGGCGTGCTGCGGCAGCGCAAAGAGGGTCGTGCCGCGGCGCACCATCTCGCGGTCGCCCGCCTCGATGCGCCAGCGCACGGCGGCCTTGACGCGATCGGTAAAGCGCATCTGGCTGAGGTCTTCGGCCTCGAGACGGTCCAGCATGGCGCGGTCGCCCGCCGCGTGATAGGCCAGCGCAAGGTCCACGGCGCCGCGCGGCAGGGCGGCGCGGGCAACGGCGGGGTCGATCCCAGCGTCGCGGGCCGAGGCGGCGAATGCCGCATGGCTCCACCCGTCGAAGGGCACATGTGCGGCGGCCGCGTCCAGCATTCTGGCGATGATGTCGGTGTTTTGCATGATCTTCTCCTGCTCAGGTCCACCCTAGACATATAGCGCGCGCTTTGCTATAGACGCGCTTCCTGCAATCTATTGCAACTTTAACTAGGAAGGTGGTGACACCACATGCAGGTTAGTGTTCGCGACAACAATGTCGATCAGGCGCTCCGTGCCCTGAAGAAGAAACTGCAGCGCGAAGGCGTGTTTCGGGAAATGAAGCTCAAGCAACATTTCGAGAAGCCGTCCGAGAAAAAAGCGCGCGAGAAGGCCGAGGCGATTCGCCGTGCCCGTAAACTGGCCCGGAAGAAAGCCCAGCGCGAAGGGATGATGTAAGTCATCGCTTTAGTGCGGTTTTGACCGACACGTATGAGAATTGAAGGACCCCCGAGCGTTGGCTTCGGGGGTTTTTTGTTTGTGTGGGGAAATTGTTCATCAATCTGAACTAGGATTTTCGTAGTATCAAACATCTATCGCACAGTTCAAAATCATGAAGTGAGAGATGGAGAAGAAAGGAAAACCATCTAGTTAGTATAAACGAAAAAAGCCCCCACCTTTCGGCGGGGGCCCTCCATCTTTCAACTCTAACCGCAAACCGGCTTACATGCAGTCCTTGATCTCCTGCACGTCAGGCCCGTTCGGTGTCCGGCCCAAATTGAAGGGGGCCGAGGCGTCGCGCCATTGGGCGTAGTCGTCGAGGTACTCCAGCATCGACACATAGACCTTGGCCGAGTTGGGGTTCTCGCAGGCCACTTCGACGATGACCTCGTTGGCCATCTGCTGGACTTGCTCCAGCGTCTCGTCGTCGTAGCGCGTGATCTCGACCTCTTCTTCGAACTTGGCGTAGGCTTCGGTCGCGCGCTTTTCGGTGAAGGCCAGCGACCACATCATCGTGGCGTCTGCCGCGATCTGCAGTTTTTCCTGAGTTTCCGGGCTCAGCGCGTCCCAGCTTGCCTTGTTGATCATCACGCCAAAGACCGAGGCCGACTGGTGCCAACCCGGTGTCGCCCAATAATCGGTAACCTGCTGAAAGCCGCCCGACCAGTCCACGTTGGGTGTCGAGAATTCAGCACCATCGATCACGCCGCGCTCGAGCGACTGATAGATCTCGCCGCCCGCCATGGACACCTGATTGCCGCCCAGACGCTCCAGCAGTCTGCCCTGCTCGAGGCCCGACAGGCGCAGGCGCTTGCCCTCGAGGTCTTCGAGGTTGCGGATCGGCTCGTTCGTGCGGAAGCCCGATTCGTTGTTGGTGATGCCGTAGGGCAGATATACCATGCCGAACTGGCCGTAGATCTCGTCATAGATCTCGGCGCCGCCCCATTCCAGGATCCAGTTGGCGTAATCGACCGCGTTGAAGAGCGACGGCGTGGTCGCCAGCGGCGAGAAGGCCGCATCGCGTCCTGCCCAATAGCCCGGCCAGTCGGCGCCCGCCTGAACGGTGCCGCTCTCGACCGCGCCAAAGACCTCGCCCGCCGGGACGAGCGATCCGCCCTCGAAGAATTCGATGGTCAGCTCGCCTTGCGTCAGCTTGTTGGCCAGATCGACGAAGTGCTTGTCCGTCTCGATCAGCTCGAGCGACGAGGGCCATGTGGTGGTCATGGTCCAGCTTTCCTGTGCCATCGCCTGCCCCGCGAACGCGGCGCTGGCGGCAGCAGCCATGAATGTGAGTTTGGTCATATTTTCTCTCCCTGGTTGGTGGCTTCAGCTTCCGTAAAGTGCGCTCGGCAGCCATTCCACGATGGGCGGGAAGGCGGCAACGAGGATGCACATCGCGACGATCAGCCCGATAAAGGGCAGGACGCCGCGAATGATGTGGCCGGTGCGCACCTCCTTGGGTGCGATGGCGCGTAAGTAGAAAAGGGCGTATCCGAATGGCGGGGTCAGGAACGAGGTTTGCAGCACGACCGCCATCAGGACGACGAACCACAGCAGGCTGACCTCCGGCATTTCCTGCACGATGGGCAGGAAGATCGGGAAGGAGAGCAGCACGATGCCCGTCCAGTCGAGGAACGCCCCGAGGATGAAGACGATGAACATCATCATGGTGATGAGCATCCAAGGCTCCATATCGAGGCCGCGGATGATCTCCTGCGTGGCCCTCAGCCCACCGGTGATGTTGAAGACGCCGGTAAAGGCGGTGGCGCCAATGACGATGAAGAGAATCATCGCGGAGGTGCGGCCCGTCTCGAGCATGGCGCTGTAGAAGGTGCGCCATGTGAATTTATTGCGTATGATCACGATCAGCAGGGCAAGACCCGCACCGATGGCCGATGCCTCGGTCGCCGTGGCGATCCCCGCCAGAAGCGAGCCGAGGATGCCGAAGATCAGCACAAGAGGCGGCAGCGCCTCGACCGCCAGCATCCGCAAGAGGGCGGGACGGCTGATCTTTTCGTCCTGCGCGACTGCTGGGGCCAGATCGGGGCGAAAGACCGAGATGACATAGACATAGACCGCATAGCTCAGGCCCAGCAGGACACCGGGGATCATCGACCCGGCAAAGAGATCGCCCACCGTCAGGGGCGAATAGCTGGCCATGAGAATCAGCATGATGGATGGCGGAATGAGGATGCCAAGGCAGCCCGACGCGGCGATGACGCCCGTGGTCAGGGTGGGCGCGTATCCATATTGCAGCATGGGGCGCAGCGCCATCACGCCCATCACGGTGATCGACGCGCCGATGATGCCGGTGGTCGCCGCCAGCAGGATCGAGATAAAGACAACCGCCAGAGCGAGGCCGCCGCGCACATTGCTCAAAAGCAGGCGCAGCGCCTCGAACATTCGGTCGGTCACCCCCGAATCTGACAAGAACCTCGCCATGAGAACGAAAAGCGGGATCGCAATCAGCGTGTAATTGTCCAGAACGTCACCAAAGACCCGGCTGATGACGATCCCCAGCACCATCGTCTTGCCGGTGATCACAGCCGTCAGAACGGCGGTGCCGCCCAGAACGAAGGCCAGCGGATGACCCATAAAGAGGCCCGAAATCAGCAGGCCGAACATGAGAAGTGCAATCAGTTCGGGATTCATCAGATGGCCTCTTCGGATGTGGTATCGACGTCGAGGATGATCTTGAGCACCTCAGCGATGCCTTGGATCAACAGAAGGCCCGCCGCGACAGCCATGGCGATCTTGAGCGGATAGACCGGCATCTGGATCGCGCCATACGTCGTCTCGCCCTGATTCCATGACGTCATCGCGAAATCCCAGGATTTGGTCGTAAAGACATAGGTGAATGGGAAAAAGAAGATCGCATACCCCAGCACGTCGATGATGCGCTGCCATGTGCGGCTGAAATTCTCGGTCACGATGTCGACCCGCACATGCGCCTTGTGGCGCAGCGCGTAGGCGCCCAGCATGACGAAATAGAAGCCAAAGAGCTGCTTGGACACATCAAATGACCAGCGCGTTGGACTGCCGAGGGCATACCGCATGACCACGTCATAGATGATGATACCGGCGAAGATGATGGCGACAACGGCGACAATGCGGCCAACCGCCTCGTTCAGGGCGTCGATGACGCGGATTACACTGTGCATGTCTGGTCCATGTTGTTCCCTCCGATGCAGCGTGTCGGCCAAATGAGGGGCAGCGTGCCCCACCGAAAATGACCGCGATGCGTGCCCCCCCTTAGGCAGCGCATCTGCTGTGATAACCCCACCTTATGGTTTCGAGAACTGATTGCAAGACTATCCCGGCCACGCCTCGGGCAAGTAACGTATGGGCAAGCGGCACATCGCGCGGGCTCGTGTTTTACCTTGATGCCCTGCGGCCGCTGTCGTATCGGATGCAGCCTGCGGCGCGCTGGCTTGCCATCTGCGGTGCCGACCCCAAAATTGCCGAAAGGTGCGTATCATGACCCCCATTCGCCAAGTTGACATCGCACTGATGGCCACCATCGTCGCCGTGCTGATCGCCACCGTGATCCTTGCATTCGTCGCGCCGGAATATTTCACGCTCAGCTTTGCCAGAGAAGACGGTCCAGTCGAGTATGGCACCGCAGTGCTTTTGCTGGTTGCCAGCGGCGTCATGGCCAGCCACGCCTTGTCCCTCTGGCGGCAGGGGCGCCGGGGCGCCGCGCTGTTGACGGCGCTTTACGGCCTTTTGTTCTTCTTTGCGGCAGGCGAGGAAATCTCGTGGGGGCAGCGCATCATCGGCTGGGACTCGGGGGAGTTCTTTCTTGAGAACAACAAGCAGGACGAGACGAACCTGCACAATCTGATGGTGGGCGACGTGCATCTGACCAAATCGCTCTTTGGTCCGGTCCTGACGATCTGCATCCTGCTTTATCTGGTCGCGCTGCCGCTGATCTATCCCAAAGGCGGGCGCATCGCGCGGCTGGCGGACCGGATGGCGGTGCCCGTGCCATGGCTCAAGCATGCGGCCATTGCCCTTGTCGCCAGCATCATCATCGCCGTGCTGGACGCAGACCGCAAATGGGAGGTGTACGAGTTTATCTTCAGCCTGCTGATCGTCTCGATCTTTCTCTTGCCGCAGAACCCGTCCAAGACGCGCTAGCCCAGCACGGCCAGCCGCCCCGCGCCAAAGTCGCTAAAGGATTTCATCCTCGTCAAAGAGGGGCGCTGCATCCATCTGGGCGACCACACCATCGGCTGCGAACTCGCCCCGCTTGGTGCTGGCGATGTGAAACAGCGCCTCGCCCTCGTAGACGACCGGCATGTTGGTGCGCCCGATCACGATCCCCGCCTCGTCGCAGATGACTTCAGATTCGACTTCGCCAAAGGGATCGGTGATCGCGCCCAGCACGGTGCCCTCATCGACGGCGTCCCCCGTCGCGCGATACCCGCGGAACAGCCCCCCCGCCGGCGCCCGAAACCAGTGCGAGGCGCTGCACATGACGGTGGCCGCGCGGGCGCGTGGCACGCCTTTTTGCGCGACCATGCCCAAGGATTGCATCACCCGCAGCACGCCCGCCAGCCCCGAGCGCGCAGCAAGCTCGTCAAAGCGCAGCCCCTCGCCGCCCTCGAACAGCAGCACATCGACGCCCGCCTCCTCAGCGGCCATGCGGAGCGATCCCTCGCGCAGCTTGGAGTTCAGCATCACCGGCGCGCCAAAGGCACGGCCCAGCGCCGCCAGCCGGTCATTGCCGGGCGTCAGGCGGATCTGCGGCAGGTTGGTGCGGTGGACCGCGGCGGAGTGCAGGTCGATGCCGATCTCTGCCCGCTGCACGATCTCGCGCATGAAAATATCGGCCAGCCGCGAGGCCATCGACCCTTCGGCACCGCCCGGAAAGCAGCGATTGAGATCGCGCCGGTCAGGCAGGTAGCGTGCGTTGTTCAAGAACCCGTAGGTGTTGACGATGGGCACCGCAAGCAGCGTGCCCGCCAGACCCCTCAGAGGCGCGGCGCGCAGCAGGCGGCGCACGATCTCGACGCCGATCACCTCGTCGCCATGAATGGCCGCCGAGACGAACATCACCGGGCCGGGCCTGCGCCCGTGCACCACATGCGCCGACAGGTTGACAGGCGTGTGGTCCGACAGGGTCGAGACGGGAATGTCCACGGTGCGGCGCGTGCCGGGGGCGATGCTGTGACCGGCGATTTCGAACGGCTGGGATGTCGGCATGGGCGCGCCTCCTTGTGGCAAGTCTGCATGGCGATATGCGCAATTCGCCCCCCTGTCCACTTGAACGCCGGTCCAGCGTGGCCGCGCGGCGCCGCGCGCATCACAAATCATGATGGCGTTTGATAAATATCTGTTACGATCCGTCGCTGCCGCAATTTTGCCCCCGAAGGATGCGCGTGCAAGCGCGCCCTTTCGGACCCGGACGACGACTGCGGTGACTCAATAAAAAAACAGGGAGATGGGACAATGACAACGAAACTGGTGGTGGGCCTTGATGGCCACCCCACGGGCGAGAGGGCGCTTGCACATGCGCGCCGCCTCGCCGAACTGATCGGAGATAGCGAGTTGATCGTGGCGTACATCGTCGAATGGTCGCCCTTCTCGTTCCAGACAGCCGAAGAAAACGAGCTGCGCCACAAGCGCCGCGAAGAGGAGATCGACACCGCGATGGAGCGTGTTGTCAATCCGGCCGTCCACCTCATTCAAGAGGCCGGGCTGAAGGCGCATGGGCTGGTGCGACATGGTGATGTCTCGGATGCGCTGATCGCCATTTCCAATGAAAAGGGGGCCGACCAGATCATCGTCGCGCGCACCTCGGAGGGCGGCTTTGCCAAGCGGTTCTTCGGGAGTTCCACCTCAAACCTCGTGATGAGCTCGACCGTGCCCGTCACCGTCGTCAGCTAAGGGGAATAGACATGAGATTTTTCCAACAAGCCCTTTTCGCCATTGCTGCCACCGCCGCCCCGGCCGGTGCAATGGCCCAGGAGGCCATATCGCTGGACGACAGGGTCAACGCGGCCTTCGCCAATGCGACGGGCCCTTTCGTCAACCTGATCTTTGCCCCCATCCCCGGCACCGCCTTCCCCTGGATCGTGATGTGGCTGGTGGTCGGCGCAACGATCTTCACCTTCTATTTCGGCTTTGTGCAGCTTCGGTTTTTTGGCCACGCGATCAAGCTGGTCAAGGGGGATTATGCAGACCCGAATGACGCAGGCGAGGTCAGTCACTTTCAGGCGCTGACTACCGCACTCTCGGGCACTGTGGGCCTTGGCAATATTGCGGGCGTCGCGGTGGCAATCGGTATCGGCGGCCCCGGTGCGACCTTCTGGATGATCCTCGCCGGCCTTCTGGGCATGGCGTCGAAATTCACCGAATGCACGCTCGCGGTCAAATACCGCAATGAATATCCCGATGGCACCGTGTCGGGCGGCCCGATGTACTACATGAAGAAGGGCTTTGCCGAACTGGGGCTGCCCGGCGGCGGCTTTCTGGCCGTCATGTTCTCGATCTTCTGCATCCTCGGTGCGCTGGGGGGTGGCAACATGTTCCAGGCCAATCAGGCGCACGCGCAGATTTCCGGCATCATTGGGGAGTATCCCGGGTGGATCACCGGCATCATCTTTGCGGTTGTCGTGTTCGCCGTGATCGTCGGCGGCATCAAGTCGATCGCGCGGGTCACGGAAAAGGTCGTGCCGTTCATGGGCGTCCTGTACGTGGGTGCGGCGCTGGTCATCATTCTGGCCAACTACGACCAGATCGGCACCGCCTTCGGTCAGATCTTCGAGGGCGCGTTCACGGGCCTCGGCGTGGCGGGCGGCTTTGTCGGCGCGCTGATCCAAGGCTTCAAGCGGGCGGCGTTTTCCAATGAGGCGGGCGTCGGCTCGGCGGCCATCGCCCATGCGGCGGTGCGCACAAAGGAGCCGATCACCGAAGGCTTCGTATCGCTGCTGGAGCCGCTGATCGACACCGTTGTCATCTGCACGATGACTGCGCTGGTCATCATCATCTCGGGCCAGCTGATCACGGACCCGGCCACCGGCCTTTTCGTGCTGAACGAGGCGGGCACGGCGATCTCGACGGTCGGAGACACCAGCGGCGTCGCGCTGACATCGGCCGCATTCGGATCGGTCATCGGCTGGTTCCCTTACGTGCTTGCCATCGCGGTCGTGCTCTTTGCCTTCTCGACCATGATTTCCTGGAGCTATTATGGCCTCAAGGCGTGGACCTACCTCTTTGGCGAAGGCAAGACGTCGGAGCTGACCTTCAAGATCATCTTCTGCGTCTTTATCGTGATCGGCGCCGCAGCCAGCCTGGGCCCCGTCATCGATTTCTCGGATGCGGCGATCTTTGCCATGGCGGTGGTCAACATCTTTGCGCTTTACTTCCTGATGAGGCTGGTGCGGCGAGAGCTCAATGGCTATGCGGCGCGTCTGCGTTCGGGCGAGATCAAGGAATACGCTCACTGAGATCTGTGCCGTTCCGACCAGACATGAGAGCACCCGCGTTTTGGCGCGGGTGTTTTCGTTTGAGTATTTGAAGAACAATGAAAGACCTTGTGCGTAAAGGCGGTGGCGGTGATAGGTTTGCGCTTATGACACAAAGCAGTTTCGCCCATCGCCTTGCCGTGCGCAGCGCGCTGCCGCGCCTCGATGCAGGCACGCGCGCGCCGGTCAATATCGGGTTTCTCGGACCGCTCAGCGGCCGTGTCGAAAGCTGGGGTCTGCCGGGCCTCAACGGCGCGCGGATCTGGGAGGATTGGCTGAACAAGGCGGGCGGGCTTCTGGTGGATGGGCAGCGCCATCCCGTGCGCATCCACGCCTTCGATTGCCGCTATGATCCCGAGCATTCGATGGAGGGCGCGCGCCAAATGGTGCAGCGGCATGAGGTTTCGCTGCTGATGATGCTGGGCGGCGATACCTTTACGCCCGTGCGCGACTTCCTGATGCGCTCCAAGGTGCTGACCTCGACGCTTCTGCCGTCGGATCTGAGTCCTGATACACCTTGGCTGATCGCGCCGAGCGAACTGCATCCGATCTATATGGTAACAGGCGTCGATTGGCTGGGGCGCGCCCGGCCCGACCTGCGCCGGGCGGCGATATGCAGCCAGACCGATGCGCTGGGGCTGCCATCGCTGGCAAGCTATCGCGCGGCATTCAAGGCGGCGGGAATTTCGGTGACCAAGGAGGTGCAATACCCGCCCGAGCAGACGGACCCCGCGCCCATCGTCGACGCCATGCTGGAGAGCGATCCCGACATCCTCTGCTGGTCAACGAGCTATGCGCCGATGGTCCACGCGATGACGGAATATGCCTTCGCGCGCGGGTATCGCGGCCAGATCCTGTCCTGCACGCTGGACAATTATCCCGCCCTCGTGGCGCGCACCTCGGCCGAGTTCATGGAAGGCACCGTCTTTCAGTTTCCCGATTTCGACGATCCGATGCTGCGGGAAAAGGCATTCTTCTTTAACCAGCCAGACATCTTCTTCGAGGAATACAATCGCCGTTTCCCCGATAGCTGGAGCGCGGTGAGCTGGGAATATGTCGCGACATTGGAAATATGGCAGGCCGCCGTCGAAAAGGCCGGAAGCCTCGCGCCTGCCTCGGTTCTGGCCGCGATGAAGCAGCTGGGGCAGGTCACCCACGCCTTTGGCCCGGCGCAGTGGTGGGGCGACGAAATGTTCGGCATCTCCAACGCTCTGGTGGGCGATTGGCCCGTGGTTACGGTGCAGGCCGGCAAGGCGCGCATCACCGAATTCGGCTCGATCCCCGCGTGGCTGGACCGGCACGGCGACCTGCTCCGAGCCGAGATGTCGGATCTGGGGCAGCTGTGGGAGCAGCGCCTGGCCAATGGTGGCTGGGCGTTCTCGGGTTAACCTGACAAGCCGAAGGGCGGCGCAGGCCACTGGAAACTGCCGCCAAAGCGTTTAAAGAAGCAGTGTAGCACGCGCGGAGAGGCTGGTTTGAGCGACGATCTGAAAGTTTTGGTGATCGGCGGCACGGGCCGTGTCGGGCGCATGCTGCGCCGCCATTGGCGGGCGGCGCCGCCGCGCGGCATGGCTCTGACGTATCAGGCACGGCAGGGCGGCGATATCACCTGGGACGCCAGCGATGGCCCCGGCGCGCTGGCCGCGCATGGCCCGTTCGACCGGTTGCTGGTGCTGGCAGGCGTCACGCCCGGCCCCGGCGTGGATGCGCGCGCGGACATGGCGCAAAACGTGGAGATCGCGCGCGCCTGCCAGGCAGCGGCGGCGCAGATGGGTGCAGCGCACATGCTGCTGGCCTCCAGCTCGGCCGTCTATGGCACGGCCCTTAGCCGCCCCTATCGCGAGGACGATCGCCCCGCCCCCACCAGCCCTTATGGCAAGGCCAAGCTGGCGGCAGAGGCGGCGGTGCAGAGCGGCGCACCTGCCGTCTGTGCCCTGCGCATCGGCAATGTTCTGGGCGCGGATGCGCTGATGCTGAATGCCGCACGCGCAAAAGCCCAGGCTCCGCTAATGCTTGATCGTTTCGCAGACGGCCACGGACCATTGCGCAGCTATATCGGCCCCGCCACGCTGGCCGGGGTGCTGGAGACGTTGCTGGAGGCCGGGCCCGGCCTGCCTGAGACGCTCAACATCGGGGCGCCTGCGCCGGTCGCCATGCAATCCCTGCTGGAGGCGTCGGATACACCCTACCGGATGCGCCCGGCCCCGCCCGAGGCCGTGCAGACCGTCACGCTGGACTGCGGCGCACTTGCCACGCTGCACGCATTTCCGCCGCAGGCTGCGACAGCGCCCCAGATGGTGGCTGAATGGCACCGACTGAGGGATGCGCCATGACCCCTTTCAAACGGTTTTTCGACTTCATCTCTGCCATCGTGCTGGGCACCGTCCTTTTGCCGCTGACCCTGTGGGTGGCGGCGCTGATCCTGATTCGGGACGGGCGGCCCGTCTTTTACGTGGCCGAGCGGATGAAGACGCCGACCAAGGCCTTCGGCCTCATCAAGTTTCGCACCATGCTGCCTGCACCCGATGACAGCGGCGTATCGGGCGGGGACAAGTCGGCGCGGCTGACGCGCACGGGCGCAATGCTGCGGGCCAAGCGGCTGGACGAGTTGCCGCAGATCTGGAACGTGCTGAAGGGCGATATCAGCCTCGTCGGCCCGCGCCCGCCCCTGCGCAGCTATGTGGAGCGGTTTCCCGAGACTTACGCCAAGGTGCTGAAATCAAGGCCCGGCATCACCGGCCTCGCGACGCTCTATTTTCACCAGCATGAGGAATACCTGCTGTCGCGCTGCAAGGATGCCGACGAGACCGACCGCGTCTATGCCGCGCGCTGCGTGCCACGCAAGGCGCGGATCGACCTCATCTATCAGCGCAATCGCTCGTTTTGCTACGACTGGGAAATCATGCTCAAGACGGTGTTCAAACGGCTCAGATAGCCTTCAGAACTCCTCCTTCAGGGGCCGCGCCAGCAGCGCTTGCACCGCCCCTGGCGGAGTGACCTCGCCGTCCAGAAGCCGGCGCGTCATTTGCAGGATCGGCGCGTCGATGCCCTGCTCTGCAGCGATGCGGGCGGCGATATGAACCGTCGCCGCGCCCTCGGCCAAGGGCCGCCCCTCCAGATCCTCGCCCCGGCCCAACGCCACGCCATAGCCGAAATTGCGCGATTGCGCCGATGCGCAACTCAGCATCAGATCGCCAAAGCCCGACAGGCCCATATACGTCTGCTCCTGACCGCCCATCGCGGCACCGAGGCGGCGCAATTCGACGAACGCGCGCGTGATGAGCGCGGCCTTGGCGCTCTCGCCATAGTCGAGGCCGATGACGATCCCGGCGGCGATGGCATAGACGTTCTTGAGCGCGCCGCCCGTCTCGACCCCGGCGATATCGGCGCTGGCATAGGCGCGGAACGTGTCCGAGCCGAGCGCACGGCACAGCACCAGCGCCTCGACCTCGGTCCGTGCGGCCAGTGTCACCGCAGTTGGCTTGCCCGCCGCCACGTCCGTGGCAAAGCTGGGGCCCGACAGCACGGCCTGGGCGTGATCGGGGCAGATCTCGGCCACGGCGCGGCTGAGGGTGAGGCCCGTCGCCAGTTCGATTCCCTTGGCCGTGTTGACCAGAACCGCCCCCTTGGGAATATGCGGCGCCAGTGCAGGCAATGCGCCGCGCAGGCTTTGCGCGGGCAAGGCAAGAATCACGATATCCGCCTCAGCCAGCACGGCGGGGTCGGTGCCCGCGTCGATGCGCTCTGACAGGGCAATACCGGGCAGGTAGCGCGGATTGGTCCCCTGAGTGCTGAGGGCGCGCGCCAGAGCCGCGTCGCGGCACAGCAGCGCCGTGTCCCGCCCCGCCCGCACCGACACACAAGCCAGCGCCGTGCCCCAGGCACCGCCGCCGATGACGACCGTTTTTTCATTCATGCTGGCCTCGCAGGGTGTAACTCGGTTTTGCGCAGCCTAACGCGCGCCGGCGCTGCGGGCCATGGGCAAACGGGCCAAGGCAAGCCCCTGCGGGGCACCCGGCGGCTGGGCCGCCTGTTTCGCGCCCGGCGAATTGCGGCGCGGTCGCCACTCCGGGGCACGGGCGCTACTTTACAGGTTGTCTCGCGGGGCGCGGACCATGTAGATGGAGGCGCGGCCACCCGATGGGCGCGATGCGACTGACCGGGGGGCAAGACGCGTGAGCCAGACCAGGAAGATCATTTTGAACTGTCTGAAATGGACTGCCCTGTGCCTTGCCACCATGTCCGTTGCCGCATGCTCCCTGCCACGCGGCGCCGCGCTCACCTCGGAAATCATCAAGGAAGAGAGAGCCGAAAGCCCGACCTACCAGGTCGTGCGCGTCGGACGTGTCAATGCCGCAGCCGTCGCAGGCTGGCCCGAGACGGGCACGAATTCCAATTATGTATGGCCGGCGGCGTCGAATGGCCCGCAGAGCGCCATCATCCGTCCCGGCGATACCCTCAGCCTTGCGATCTGGGACAATCAGGACAATTCGCTGCTTACCCAGCAAGACGTCAAATCCGTCGACATGCCGGGCCTCACCGTCTCGCCCTCGGGGTCGATCTTTGTGCCTTATCTCGACGAGGTGGTCGTGAACGGGCAGACCCCGGCGCAGGCGCGGCGGGAGTTGCAAAACCGCCTCAACTCGATCGTGCCATCCGCGCAGGTCCAGCTGGAGCTGAAACCGGGTGCGAACAATTCGGTCGATCTGGTATCGGGCGTCTCCGCACCGGGCAGCTATCCGATGGCAGATCGCAACTACAAGATCCTCAGCCTGATCGCTCAGGGCGGCGGTATCGCGCCCACGATGCGCAACCCGCTGGTTCAGTTGCAGCGGGCTGGCCAGACATACAGCATCCGCGCCGAACGCCTCTTTGCCGATGCATCGCACAACATCACGCTGCGGGGCGGCGACAGTGTCGTCGTGATCGAAGATCAACGCTATTTCACCGCTTTGGGCGCGACCGGCGCCGAGGAGTTGATCCGCTTTGACCAAGAGGAAATCACCGCGCTTGAGGCGATGTCGCTGATCGGGGGCCTGTCCGAAAGCCGCGCCAACCCCAAGGGGGTTCTGGTGCTGCGCGACTACGAGCCGGCAGCGCTGCGCGCAGACGGCTCCGGCCCGTCCAAGCCGCAGGTGATTTTCGCGTTCGACATGACCAGTGCGGACGGCCTTTTTGCCGCGCGCAATTTTCATGTGCAGCCCGAGGATACCGTGCTGGCGACCGAATCCGCCGTCACATCGGTCCGCACGGTGCTGGGCCTCGTCGGTTCGGTCTTTGGCGTGGTCAGCGCAGTCGACAATTACTGAGAACGGCCGCGCCCTGCGCGTGCCTTTCGCCCTGTTTTGTGGGCTCGACATACCAGGCGGATTTCCCGTGCCCTCTGGCCCGAAGGATGCGTCACGTCGCGGCCCCGTTCAGATCTAGCGCTGGGGCCTATCGCAACTTTGATTGGACAGGACCGGCTCGTGCCGGGATACTGGCGTATGTGATGACCGCCCCAGATCAGCGAACCATGCGATGACACGAGAAATGCCGTGCAAAGTATCGGGCAAAGCCCCGCATATGCGATCTGCGGGGGCAGGCATGGTGGCGCGCACCTGTGGTCGACTTGGGGCATGGCCCGCCCTCTTGGCGCTTGGACTATCGCTTGGGGCGGTGCCGGTGACCGCATTTGCCGATACCGCGCCGAGCGCCAGCGGGCAAAGCGCCACCGAACCAAGCGATCAGACCACCGGCCTGATGTGGAACCGCACCGGCCTGCCCGCTGTCTTTCCGCTTCAGGTCAAGACATCCGCCGGGCAGGACTACTATCTAACGCTCAGCGATGCCGAGACGGGCGAAGACGCCCTTGGCGCCTATATCAAGGGCGGCGATTTCTTCAGGGTGCTGGTGCCGCCGGGCAGCTATACGGTACGCTTTCACATCGGGCTGGGCTGGCAAGGCGAAGAGGATCTCTTCGGCCCCGGCGCGCAGACGCGCCTTCTGGATCTGGACGCGCCGCTGACGTTCGAAACCCGCAGCCTCGGCACCAAGGCGGGCCATCTGATCGATCTGGAGCGGCTGGGCCAAAGAGAGGTGCGCAGACCGCGGATCGAGGACCAGCTGATTTGCCAGTTCCAGCACGCGGATGCGCCGCCTGTCACCTATTCATTCCTCAAGACCGATCGCGCCCGCCCGAATGGCCGACGCAAGCCCATCGTGCCGCCCAAAGGGCCGCTGCGATATGAGGATCGCGACCTCTTTGGCACCGCGCTCGATCCGACGTATCCGGGCGACCGGCAGAGCCCGCAGGGCTATCGGCGATGGTCAGAGTATTGCGGCTGAAAACTGCGCTGAGCTGCGACATATTGACGGCCTTCAAGGGGGGAACAATCGCGCGCGCTAAGGCGTTTTGACTTTCTGATATCCTTAGGAATAAATTTGAAAGGTCAGACATGCGCATTCTATCTCTGGCAATAGCGGGATTTCTTGCGGCTCCGGCGCTGGCCGACACGCCGATGTATGAGGTGAGCGACGGCACGATGCTGCCCGGCCTTGGAATCAGTGCAGACATAGCGGGCGATCTCGATGTGTTTGACACGTCCGGGCGCGAGATCGGCGAAGTCGAGAACGTCGTCGGCGCGAGCATGGACGTCGCTGAGGCGCTGGTTGTCGAATTCGAGGATGGCGTGGCTGACTATGGGCGCGAGGAACGGGTGATCCCGCTGGCCCATTTCACCTTCGACGGCAGCGCGGTTGTCCTCGATGACGAGGCGGACGTGCTGAGCATGCCTGTCTGGGACGATTGACAGAACCAAGCCGTAGGGGCCATTTCCCCTGCCCCGCATCCAGATGAAATTCCCCGTCCGGTCCTGCCTGGGCGGGTTTTATTGCGCCCTGTGGCATGGAATGCCGCGGCACACAGCGAAGCCCCGCATCCCTCAGGTTGCGGGCTGGCCGCCCTCGTTCTTGGCCTTGTCCTTGGCTCCATCGCGCTCCCATTGGAGCAGGTCGTAGAGAACCGGCGTCAGGAACAGCGTCAGGATCGACGCAGCCAGAAACCCGCCGATGATGACCAGACCGATGGAATAGCGGCTGGCCGCGCCCGCACCGGTCGACAGCACCAGCGGCACCGCCCCGAGGACAGTGGACATCACCGTCATCAGGATCGGGCGCAAACGCACCGTCGCGGCCTCGATCACGGCCTCGCGGATTTCATATCCTTCCTCGCGCAGTTGATTGGCGAATTCGACGATCAGGATGCCGTTCTTGGCCATGAGCCCAATCAGCATGACCATCCCCACCTGCGTATAGATGTTCACCGCCTCACCGACCGCCAGCAGCGTCAGCAGCGCCCCGGCCACGGCAAGTGGCACCGACAGCAAGATGATGACCGGCTGGATGAAACTCTCGAATTGGGCAGCGAGCACAAGGAACACCACGAGGAGCGCCAGCGCAAAGGTGATGGCGATGCCCCCCGACGTGGTCTGAAAGCGCTCGGCCTGACCTGAATAGGAAATCTGCATCTGGTTGGGCAGATCTTCGGCAATCCGCTCGACCGTGGCGATGGCAGACCCCAGATCGACACCTTCGGCCAGCGAGGCGGAAATTTCGACCGAGGGCTGGCGGTTGAAGCGGTTGTAGGCGCGCACCGACGCGCGCCGCTCGAGCGTGACAAGACCGTCGAGCGGCACCAACTCACCGTTTTCAGCCCGCACATTTATGCCGCGCAAGTCAGCGGCATCGGCGCGCCGCTCGTCCGGGGCTTGCAGGATCACAGGATACTGGCGATCACGCGAGATGAATTCCGTCACTTCGGCTGAGGCGAAAAACGTGCGCACCGCGTCCGAGATAGCGCGGGTGTCGACGCCAATCTCGCGCGCCATGGCACGGTTCACGCTGATGTCGTAGCCGGGGGTATTGATCTCGTAGTCGCGGCGCACACCGATGATATCGGAATTGGCGCGCAGACGCTCGACCATCTGGCCCGAATAATCGGCCGCCTCCTCAAAGCTGGGGGCCGTCACGATGACCTCGAGGCCCGAGCTGCCGCCCGCATCGAGGCCCGAGGGCGCGAAACTGCGCACGCTGGCACCTGTCAGCTTGGCGAACTCGGGTCGCAGTTCGGCGATGACATCGCGCGGGCCCATGTCGCGCTCGCCCCAAGGCGTCATGGTGGCGACCACGAAGGCCCGGCCCGCCTCACCATATTGGCCGACGATGGCGATCACGTCATCGACGACGCCCTCGTCGCGATAGGGGGCGATCAGATCCTCGATCTCGGCCACCGCCGCATCCGTGAGGCCCAGCGCCGATCCGGCTGGCGCCTGAACCGAGACGAAAAAGAGGCCGCGATCCTCGTCCGGCGTCAACTGCGACGGCAGTTGCTGATACAGCGTCCAGGACATGCCCGAGAGCGCCGCCGCGATGCCCAGCACCAGCACGGGCATACCGATGGCGCGGGTCAGAAGGCTGCGATAGCCGCGCGACAAACGCTCGGTCGCGGTCTGCACCAGACGCTCGAAGCGGCCCTTGTCCTCGCTTTTCTTCAGCACGCGGCTGGCGATCACAGGGCAGAGCGACAGCGCCACGAAGGTCGAAAGCGCCACGGCGATGGCGAGCGTCGCCCCGAATTCGCGAAAGAGCTTGCCGATCTCACCTTCGAGAAACGACAGCGGCACAAAGACCGAGATCAGCACGGCCGACGTCGAAATGACGGCAAAGAACACCTGATTTGCACCGGCGCGCGCCGCCTCTGATGGGTCCTCCCCCCGCTCGATGCGGCGGCCAATGTTTTCGAGCACGACGATGGCGTCATCGACCACCAGCCCGATGGCGAGGATGAGCGCGAAGAGCGTGAGAATGTTGATCGAAAACCCTGCCACCGCGATGCCCGCACAGGCACCGATCAGCGCGATGGGGATGGTGACCGTCGGCACGATCGTCGCCCGGACCGAGGTGAGAAAAAGATAGATCACCGCGACCACGATCACCACGGAAATCGCCAGTGTCGTCAGCACTTGCCGGATGGAATTGCGAATGAAATCCGCGTCGTCCGATGTCACATTCAGATTGGTGCCGCCGGGCAGTCCGGCGCGGATATCCTCCACCTCGGCCTGCACTGCGGTCGAGATGGACAGCGTGTTTGCCGATGATTGCCGCAAGACGCCGATGCCGATGGCCGTTTCGCTGTTCGAGCGAAAGGTGCTGTCGTCCGACTCGGTGCCGATCTCGACATTGGCCACATCACCTAGCGTCACACGGCCTTCGGGCGACGTTCTGACGATCAGATCCGAGAACTCCTCGACGCTGCTCAGGCGCGTTTCGGTGCGCAAAAGATAGGTGCGCGATGTGCTTTCGATCTCGCCTGCGGGCAGTTCGAGGTTGTTGTCACGCAGTGCGTCTGCGATCTTGGTGGCGGTGACGCCCCGCGCGGCCATCGCATCCGGATCGAGCCAGACGCGCATCGCATAGGGCCTGTCGCCATAGATCTGCGCAGCGGCCACGCCCGAGAGCGTCTCGAGCCGGTCGATGACGAAACGGTCGGCATAATCCGTCAGCTCGGAGGCGGACATGACATCGGATGTCATGGTCATCCATAGGATCGGATCGCCTTGGCTGTCGTTCTTTTCCACACGCGGCTCTTCCGCCTCTTCGGGCAGTTGTCCGGCGACGGCCTCGACCGCGGCGCGCACGTCCGAGGCGGCCTGATCCACGTCGCGGTCCTGCAAGAAGGTGATGACAGAGCGCAGGCCACCCAGCTCGGACTCGGTGGAAATGCGGTCGATACCAGCAACGGTCGAAATCGCGCCCTCGACCACGGTGGCAAGCTCGCTATCGACGACAGCAGGGCCGGCGCCGATGTAGTCGACCGTCACGGTGACCTCGGCGGTCGTGGTATCGGGCAACTCGCGCACGGGCATACGTGACAGGCCCGCGATTCCCATGACGATGATCAGGATCGACATCACCGTGGCCAGAACGGGGCGGCGGATGCTGAGATCGGGTAATGTCATTGCGTGGCCTCCGTGGCCGCGCCCTCCGAGGCGTCCTGACCGTCGCCAGACTCGCCGACCCCGTCGATCGTCTCGGCCACTTCGACAGGCGCGCCGTCCGAGAGCTGATCCCAGCCAGCGACAACCACGCGGTCCTCGGCGCTCAGCCCCTCGCGCACCTCGGTCAGCGGGCCGAGCGATCTGCCCACCTCGATCTCGGTCCGCGCGGCGGCGCCGTCTTCGACCCTGTAGACGTAGGTGGTCAGCCCCTCACTAATGATGGCGTCGTCGGGAATGGCCAGCCCTTCGGACACACCGAAGATCAGGCGAGAATTGGCGAACATCCCGCCGACGAGACGGCCCTCCGGGTTGGCGATTTCGGCGCGCAAGGCAAAGCTGCGCGAACCGAGATCGACCTCGCTCGCGCGGATCGTCACCTCGCCCTCGAAGGTCTCACCGGGATAGGCGGGAGTCGTCACGATAAGGGTCTGGCCGGGTGCCACACGCTCGAAATACCGCTCGGGCAGCGAAATGGCCACTTCGACGGAGGTGAGATCCGACAGGCGTGTCACGGGCGCGCTGCCGTCCAGATACGTTCCCGGCTCGATGTCGAAAACGCCCAGCGTTCCCGCAAAGGGCGCCATTATGGCCCGATCCTGCAAATCGGCGCGGGCGTCCATCGCCGCAGCCTCGGCGCGCAGAAACGTCGCCCGCGCACCTTCCAGCCGGGCCCCGGCGGCGACATTGCTATTGGCCAGTTCTTCGACGCGGTCGCGTTCCTGGCGCGCCTCGGCCAAGGTCGCCTCGGCCTCCGACAGGGCGGCACGCGCCGCGCGATCGTCAAGCTGGATCAAAAGCGCGCCTTCCTCGACATGCTGGCCAGAGGTGACAGGCACTTCGGTGACACGGCCCGGTGCGTCCGGCACCAGCTCCACCGACCGCACCGGCCTGAGCGTGCCGACGGCAGTCACGGCATCCTCGATGTCGCGCACGACAGGCTGAGCGACGTCGACGGGCGTTGCGGGGCGCTGATCATCCTCGCCCCCGTCAGGCGCGCGCATCGAAAGCAGCGCACCCGTGCCAAAGACACCGGCCACACCCAATGCGCCGATGATACAAAGGCCGAGAATGAATTTAATGCCATTCCTCAAAATAACTGCGTCCCCTCTTTGGCGTCTAACGCCCCGTCCCGCCGGATCGGCGCATTGCAGGTGCGCGGCATTCAGCCGCAGCGCAGCGGAGTTGATATGCCAGCGTGGGACATAGGGCGAAGAGGGAATTCGGCCACAAGGCTGCATCCCTCGATCTGCTGCGCCGCAGAATCTACCGAATTGCCAAACGCCAGCCGCGCAAATATCTCTTGCGGGCGCTGGTTTGTGTATCGGACGATGACGCGTGACGGTCGACCGCAGCGTATCAACCCCAAGTCGCCAATGAAACAAAGTGGTGCGGGTGAAGGGCACCCGCTACATGTATCATGGTGTATCATGATGTTCTCATACTCCTGTTTATTTTGCTCATTGTGTCAGTGACGTGTATCAGCGTGTCTCATATCGTTTCACCAAAGCGCACCCTTCATTGGGGGGCTACCTGGGGGGCTGGATGGCGGGCCAGAACAAACTGACGGCACTGAAGATCAAGTCCGCGATTCCGGGCGACAAGCTGCAAGACGGCGGCGGCCTCATTCTCAACAGGACGGGCAGCGGCGGGAAATGGATATTCCGGTATTCATTTTCGGGCAGGCGCAGAGAAATGGGATTGGGCTCAATGCCTGACGTCACGCTTGCCGACGCGCGCCGTGCCCGAGCCCGCTGGGCAGCGGTCCTGCAAGACGGGCTGGATCCGATCAGCGAGCGACAGCGCATCAAGGATGAAGAGGTCGCGTCCCTCGATCGAGACGATCCAACTCTCGCTGAAATGATCGACACAGTTTTTGAGGCGCGGAAAGGTCAGTTGCGCGGTGATGGGACGCGCGGGCGCTGGCTTTCGCCCCTGCGCGTGCATGTCATACCCAAGATCGGCGCGCGGCGCATGTCCACGATCCATCAACGCGACATTCATGACGTCCTCGCTCCGATCTGGCGCACGAAACACGAAACCGCCGACAAGGCGCTTTATCGGCTGCGCATCGTGTTCAAACAAGCCCGGTACATGGGCCATGACGTAGATCCCTTCATCTGTGACGCGGCCCGGCACATGCTCGGGCATCACGATCACGAAGAGACACCTATCGCCGCGACGCCATGGCAGGACGTGCCGGCGCTTTTCGAGCGTATCGCGGGTCCGCATCCGTCGCACTTGGCGCTGCGCTGGTCGATCCTGACCGCGACACGCGGCATGTCCGCGCGCGGGGCACAATTCGATGAGATTGACGGCGATGTGTGGACCGTGCCAGCGGATCGCATCAAGGGGAAGCGCGGCAAGGTCAAAGACTTCCGCGTGCCGCTGTCACGCGCCGCCCTCGATGTGCTGGAGCAATGCCGTGCGCACGCGCGCAACGACTATCTCTTTCCAAGCCCCCGCGTCGGCTATGTGAGCGTGCAGGCGTTGACGAAGGTGCTGGGCCGGCTGGGGGAGGCCGGGCGCCCGCATGGTTTCCGCACGTCGTTTCGCTCATGGATACAGGACACGAACGCGGCGCCTTTCGATGTGGCTGAGACAGCACTCGCGCATATCGTCGGCAGCAAGATCGAGCGCAGCTATGCCCGGTCAGACCTTCTCGACCAGCGCCGCGCGCTCATGGAACGGTGGGGCCGGTTTGTCACCGGCGAGGCGGCGGGCGACGTGGTTCAGTTGCGCAGTTAAAATTCACTCAAACGCGCCAATCCAAAGCTTCTTCTGGCCGAGGCTGCGCTGGCGCATGTGATCAAGAGAAAGGTGGAAGCCCCATTGGAGGCGCTGCTGAGCCCAAATGGTAAGGGCCGGTCCGCCAAGACCATCACGCAGCTGAAAGCCTGCTGGTGGGAGGACTATGAGGCTTGATATAAACGCTACCTTGGCTCACGGCGGTTTCTCTTGATCTCAACGGATGACCAATCGCAAAGTAAACTTTCACGCTTGTAGCGAAGGTCCAGCTCCGCCCATGCATAGATGCCACAGCATCGACGTTCCCGGCCCACTGCGGACACTTCGAGTCTGCGCAGCGATCTTCCAGTCCCAGTTTAAAGCTGGCATTGCCCAGATTGCGACTTGGCGTTTCGCAGATTAGAAATCTCTTAACATCATCGGGAGACATCCATGGACCAGTCCGATCAAGGTCTCGATCGACTTAGCGCGCTGCTTCATGTGCTGCCCGCCGAGAACATGCCCATGACGCTCAGCGAACTTGATGGCTACATAGTCGGTGTTCTTGCCTGCCCGGAGATTATCCTACCCTCGGAGTGGTTGCCTCAGGTCTGGGGTGAAACGGGAGAGGCAGAATTTCCCGACGAACAGGTCGCCGAGGAGACCATCGGTGCGGTGATGGCACATTACAACTCGGTCGTTGATGCGATATCTGACTCGCTTTGGGTCGAACCGATCTACGAGATTGATCCCAATAGTGACAAAGTCCTGTGGGAACCTTGGGTCGATGGCTTCACGCGCGCCATGCGGCTGCGACCGGATGCTTGGAGCCGACTGCTCGATAAGGCCGACGAAGAGACGCGGGCCACGATGATTTTCCTGATGGCGCTTCAGGATATCTACACCGGCCAGAGCAAGTTCACGGTTGACGAAATCGACGAGATCGACCTTGAAGCTCCGGATCTGATCCCGAACTGCGTCGCCACGATTTTCTACCAGTCCCGGCCCGAGCTTGCGTTTGGGGAGCCCGCAAATCGTCCCGACATACCATTCAAGGCGGATTTCCGGCCAGGGCGGAACGATCCTTGCAGCTGTGGTTCGGGCCGCAAATACAAGCAATGCTGCGGCCGACATTGAGCAGCCTAAGGGGGCTTGGAGTAACGAGATCGAAATCAGGCCACATACTGAAACATGGACGTGTTAGCCCGGATAATTCATGAGAAGGCGGCGGAGGTAGCGTAACCGTCTGAAACGCCGTATGTTTTGGTTGTCGACGCCAAACATGCAGCTTTCAGGAGGACGACC
>NZ_JBAPKZ010000020.1:0-81951 GCF_037083805.1 Roseovarius sp. D0-M9
AGGACTGGCGACGCGTCGCAACTCGATACGACAGGTGCCCGAAGGTGTTTCTGTCAGCCATCGCACTCGCCGCCACCGTGATCTATTGGCTGTGAGTCCTGACCCTAGGCTCGGTGTTGCTCACTGTGCCTTTTTGGCGACGTCGCGAGCGGCGGCGGCTCGGGCTGCTTTCACCAGTGGGTTTTCGTCGCGGGCCTTGCGCAGCGCTTCCATCTCCGGGCTGTCGGGGTCGACTGTTTCGGTCCAGTGTGGTGTGCGTGCGCGCTCTTCGGCCACGCGTTCGAGGTCAGCGCGGTCCCTGACCATGCGCGCGCTTTTGACAGCTTCGAAGTGCTTGGGCGTGTAGCCAGCGCGGGCGCAGATGGCATCGGCTTCTTCGGGCGTCAGCTTGGCGCGGCGGCGCTCGGCCTCCTGCTCTTCCAGCCGGGCCGCTTCCTTTTTGCGGTGGGCAATCTCGTCCTTGATCGGGCGCAAGGCACGCTCTGCCAAGATCACGATTTCAGCCGGGCTCGGGCGGCGCGGATGGGCGCGCATCCAATCGTGGAATGCGTTTTCCACGGCCCATGATGGCATATCCCGAAGGGCTAAGCGAAACTCGTTGTACATGTCGGCCCATTCTTCCTCCGTCCAATCTGGGATGAACCCGACGTTGCAGGCGACCTTTGCCAGCTTGAGGATCAATGTGTCGATTTCGGCCTTGTCAGTCTCCGAACGGACTGCGGCGGCCAGATCCAAGTTTGATCTCTCCCGATTCAATACGACGGAGTGTTTCTCGGAAAGCTGCGTCACTTCGGTGGTGCTGATCTCGTCTCGCATTTCGGCCTCCTGTGGGCGCTGGGGGTGTGTCGCTGGGCTGCAATGGGCCACGCGCCTTGAGCGCGGCGAACCGTTGCATCGGCTTGGTGAAGTATTTGAAAACTGTTGGTGGCTCGGCGCCGTTGCGGGATGCAGTGACCTCGGCAATGACGCCGATCACCTCGTCCCATGTCAGTCCAAGATCATCGCGCCATGCCCGGTACTCGGCCACGTCGGACATTCTGCCGAGCATCTGGCCGTTGGCGGTAATTGCGACGCCGCCCTCGGGCTTGAAGCCCATGGCCTCGAGTAGCATTTCGCGTTCGGTCAGATCGGTTTGCGGTGGTGGCGACCACGGCTCTGCCGGTGGTGTCGCGTCCGGTTTTTCGTCCATCCCATCGGCGGGATTTTCAGCCTCGCGTGCGTGCGCGCTACCACCACCACCCTCTTTACTTGGCCTCTTGGTTTCTTGGGTAGGATGTTCCGGGGTGGTATCCGCCGATGTATCCCCGGTTAAGGGTGGCTTCTTTTTTTTCAGTGGCTTATGGGAATTAACCTCCGATTCTATGTCGCCCGTTTGCGCGCCACCATGGCGCGTGAAAGCCTCGTTTTTTTTGATCAGGCCCGGCCCGCCGGTCACTTTGGGCCTTCAAAAACTTCTCCGTCTTGACGGCCTCACGACGCAATCTGACGCTCATCCATATCCCGCCTTCGATCACGAAGAAGGCTGCAAGTGACGGTCGCACACGGCGCCTCCACGTCTGTGGCGTCACGCGGGCGACGCGAGCCAGCTTCGGCGTCACGCGGGCGACGCGAGCCAGCTTCCTGTCGTCGTCTGGCAGATCGCAGGATTCGCGCGACCACATGGCCCACAAGAGCAGGTTAAAGGCCCCGACTTCATCGGCTGACAGGTCCAAGGTGTCGCGGACGAAGGCATCCCCCCACAACGGCAGCGCATATTTGGTTCGCGCTTTCGCGGCGTTGAATGTCATATCAGCACTCCCTGCCCTGCGCTGGCCCCGGCCTCGCGGTAGAGGCGACGCAGCACGGTTTCGCCCTGCCACTCGCGGTCCCAGACCAGCCAGGCGTTGCGCTGGGGCGGCGATCCACCCCCACGAAAGTCGATCTTCCATGTGCAGACGTAGGCGCGGCTGACCGGGAAGCGTTCGTGAATGGCGTCCATCCCGTTGATGCGGGCGGCGATCCAATCCCAATTCAGCAGCATCGCGGCATAGGTGATGCCCAAGGCCTCAATATGCTTGAGCCAGCGGCCATGCCCGGCGTGGGTCCTGGCCTCATTGTAGGGCTGGTTTTCCCTCATCTTGCGGAGCCACACCGCATCCACGGCTGCACCGACTCGCGGAAAAGTGCTGCGACGACAGTGATAGAGCGCTCCCACACAATCTTGATTCATGCTGGGGGAGGTTTTCACGGCTCGACGCCCTCGGCGGCTTGAACCGGCTCCGCACTGACCGTCTCTGTCCAGATGCTCAGTGGTACTCCGGCGCCGGTGCTAGACTCGATCCGCATCATCACGGCAAGCGACGGGATCCGGTTCTCGACAACAAGCTGATTGAAGAAGGTGCGGCTGATGCCAAACTCATCCACCCAAGGTTGCTGTGAACCTCTCGTCTGATGTTCAACATTTTCGGTCAGCCTCATTTTTAAGCCCCCGTTGCTTCGGTGGTACTTTGTTAGCTACCTGTTGCACGACCCGTCAACACAAAAAAGGCATTCTTTTCGTTCACAATGGCGATCTGCGGTGATATAGAGTTGCTCTAAGTAGCAAGGGGGCCACCATGCGCGTTCGCATAAAAGAGATCCGGCTTGAAAAAGGTATCAGTCAAAAAGAGCTCGCAGAAAGACTTCAAATAGCCCGCCCATATCTATCGCAACTGGAGCGCGGGGATCGGTCGCTGAACAGCGCCATCAAAGAGCGGATAGCCGACGCACTGGGTGTTGATCCTGATGAACTGATAGATCATGGCGCTCATGGGCTCAGCTCCGAAGAGACTTTAATTGAAGCATTTCGATCCATGAACGTCAGCCAACAGGACGTCTGGATGGATATGGCTCGGGCTGCATTGCGCCGCAGATAGCGCCCAACCCCTTAGGCTTACATTTCAAACCAAGACTTTAACCGCCTCTGAAGGCGGCCTTTCTACATATCACGCGCGACATTTAGCTACCTATTGCAATATATTTCACTTTGCAAAAGGTAGCTATATTGAGCAAGGATCTGTGTGTTTCCTGTTAAAGGAGTCAAAATGGCCAAGACATCAGCCACTTGGTTAAGAAGGCCAGCGCCCGAGGCTGATCCCACATCAAAGGCAAGGTGCGTTGCCCATCATGCGAAGAGGGCTCGAAAGCCATGAACACTACCACCGCGACGAAGCAAGAGCCCGCGCAGAAGAAATGCGAAGGCACCCGCGAGCCCACACGCGCGCAGCGCCGTGAAATCTCGCCGCGCTCGAATCTGTCTATGACGTGGATAACGAGCGCTACAGCGGCAACTATACCGATCGCGTGGTGGCCGAGGAAATCGGCGGCGGTGTCATGCCCGGCTGGGTCGCCAAGATCCGCGACGATGCCGACAGGCCCGCAGGCCGCAACGAGGAAACCGGCGCGCTCATGGACCAGCTCTCCAAGTTCAGCACCCAGGTCGATGTGGTGCTGAAAGGCGCAAAGGCGCAGATGCAGTCCGAGGTTGCCCGCGCGATCAAGGAGTACGAGCAGACCGTCGAGAAGAAGATGGCCGAGGTTTCGGCCCTGCGCGCCCGCATCGAGCGTGTCGAACAGACCTATGACATGAGGATGAAGTGATGGCCCGCTCGAAAATCTACGTTCGCATAGCCGAGATTCCGGCGCTCTACAGCATAGGGCGCGCGAAGGTCTATCGTCTGGCCAAGGCCTGGCGGCTGACAATCCACCGCCTGGACGGCGCGTCGCTGGTAAAGGCGGCTGACCTCGAAGCGCTGATCGAGGGGCGCGCATAGCGACGCCACACTTGGGGGGCTAATTGGGGGGCTACGAAAGCGGCCTCCTTTTTCGCGCCATTTAAATATGGCGTTTTAAGTTGGTTTGTGGTGCGGGTGAAGGGACTCGAACCCCCACGCCAAAGGCGCCAGAACCTAAATCTGGTGCGTCTACCAGTTCCGCCACACCCGCACAGGCGCCAAGCCCTCGAAAGGCGCAGCGCCAACCCCGTCTAGCGCAGCGCGCGGGGCGGCGCGAGGGGGAAAATCGCCACGCCGCGATAGTAGGCACAAAAAAGAGGACATTTACCGGATCTTGAGATATGCTGTGCGTAATAATGAGCAGATAAAAACACGGACATACGCCATGACGCCGAAAACGGCCGGGCGCGATCACGGGCAAATGACCCTTGAGGCCCCTTTGGAGCCTGCTGGAGTGCTATCCGGCAGTATAATTCTGACACTCGACGGGGAAATCCCGGTCGAGCATCTTTTGCCGGGTGACCGGATCATCACAAGGGACAGCGGCACGGCGGTGCTGACATCCGTGCACCGGCATGTGATGCGGGTGCGCGCCGTGCGGATCATGGCCGGATCGCTGGGCGACACGCGCCCTGACCGCGACGTGGTGCTGCCCGAGGGCCAGCAGGTGCTTGTGCGCGATTGGCGGGCGCAGGCTCTCTTTGGCCTGCGGCAGGCGGTGGCGCCGGCTCGTGCGCTGATCGACGGTGAGTTCATTGTCTCGGAGGGCCTCCAGACCATGACGCTGTTCGAACTGCGCTTCGACACACCCCATGTCTTTTACGCCGATGGGCTGGAATTGGCCTCACCTGCGATCACGTCGCGCCAGGACGCAAAGGCGCAGGGCGCGGCCTGAGCCGGGCCATGCGGTCAGACATCCAGCGCCGACAGGACCCCCGGCAGCGCATCGGGCAGATCCTCGGCAATCAGGCCGGGGCCGATCCGGCGCGCCGCCTCGACGTGCAGCCAAGCGGCCGTTTCGGCTGCGGCAAGCGGGCTCTGTCCTCGCGCCATCAGCCCCGTAATCAACCCGGCCAGCACATCGCCCGCCCCTGCGGTGGCAAGCCATGGCGCGGCCCGCGCACCGGTTGCCGTGTGGATGCTGCAACCGCCATCGGGCGCGGCGATCAGCGTCTCGGCCCCCTTGAGCAAGACGGTGCACCCCGCCCGCGCGGCCGCCGCGCGGACCATCGCGGCACGCGCCGACACATCGCCATGCGCCTGCAAACCCTCTGCCAGATCCGGGAACACACGGGCAAACTCGCCCATATGCGGCGTCAGTATGCAGCCGCCATGCAACCCACTCATCAGCGCAGGATCCTCGGCAAGGGCGGTCAGAGCATCCGCATCCAGCACCACCCCCTTTGCGGGCGCGCCCAAGGCCGCCCGCAAATGCGCCCCGGCCCGCGCCACGCCGAATCCGGGGCCAAGGCACAACGTGGTGAGCCTGGCATCTCGCAGCGCCGCCTCCAGCGCCTCGGCATCAGGGATACGCTTCAGCATGACCGCCGTTTCATGCGCCGCCACCTCAAGCTGCGCGGCCGGGGGCACACCCAGCGTGACCAGCCCCGCACCGATTCTAAGCGCGGCCCGCGCAGCCAGTCGGGCAGCGCCCGTGGCACCGGGCCCGCCCGACAGAACAAGCGCATGACCATAATCGTATTTGTGCGCGGCGCCTGACTTGCGCAGGCTTTGCACGCGCGCAGGGCTCATCGTGATGGTGCGGGGCGTGCGCTCCATTGGCAGTCTCCAGACGTAGGCGGGCGCACTCAGGGTGCCGTGCGCAACCAGTTCGTGCAAGCGATGCTGGCGACTCAATTCTGCCCACTAATTAGACATACCGCCTAATATTTCAGCAATCCATCAAAGATTTCTCACCCGCAATCCCCAGCCATAGCCCGCCCATTGAGCCCCCCGGCGCCACGTGGTTTCTCTGCACGGAACTTGCGACTTTGGAAGGAGCCGGGTGATGAAAAAGATCGAAGCGATCATCAAGCCGTTCAAGCTGGACGAAGTGAAGGAAGCCCTGCAAGACGCGGGCATCCAAGGCCTGAGTGTGATCGAGGTCAAGGGCTTCGGTCGCCAGAAAGGCCATACCGAGCTCTATCGCGGCGCAGAATATGTCGTCGATTTCCTGCCCAAGGTCAAAATCGACGTGGTGCTGGATGATGACCAGGTCGACGCCGCCATCGAGGCGATCATCGAGGCGGCCAAGACTGACAAGATTGGCGACGGCAAGATCTTTGTCAGCCCCGTCGAGCAAGCCGTTCGCATCCGCACCGGCGAAACAGGCTCGGACGCACTCTGAGCGCGAGCCAGCAAGCATACCCAAATGGAGGATCAAAACATGAGCGCATCTGATCTGCTCAAGACCATCAAGGACGAGGACGTCGAATATGTCGACATCCGCTTTACCGACACGCGCGGCCGCCTGCAGCACGTGACCATCGTTGCCGATCTGGTCGACGAGGATTTCATCGAAGAGGGCTTCATGTTCGATGGCTCGTCCATCGCGGGCTGGAAATCGATCGAAGCGTCGGACATGAAACTGATGATGGATACCGACACGGCCTACATCGACCCGTTCTACGCGGAAAAGACGATCTGCGTGCATTGCTCGATCGTCGAGCCTGACACGGGTGAGCCTTATGACCGCGACCCGCGCGGCACCGCCGAAAAGGCCGAGGCCTATCTGAAGTCGTCCGGCATCGGCGATTCTGCCTTCATGGGGCCCGAGGCCGAGTTTTTCCTCTTTGACAACGTGCGTTACTCGAACACCGTCAACAAGGTGTCCTATGAGGTCGACGCGCAGGACGGGTCGTGGAACACCGACACCGAATACGAGATGGGCAACATGGGCCACCGTCCGGGGCTGAAGGGCGGGTATTTCCCGACCAACCCGACCGATGACGCGCATGACATCCGCGCCGAAATGCTGAGCACGATGAAGCGTCTCGGCATGAAGGTGGACAAGCATCACCACGAAGTCGCGTCCTGCCAGCACGAGCTGGGCCTGATCTTTGGCACGCTGACCACGCAGGCCGACGAGTTGCAGAAATACAAATACGTGATCCACAACGTCGCGCAGGCCTATGGCAAGTCGGCAACCTTCATGCCCAAGCCGATCTATGGCGACAACGGCAGCGGCATGCACGTCAACATGTCGATCTGGAAGGACGGAAAGCCGCTGTTCGCAGGCGACAAATACGCAGATCTCAGCCAGGAAGCGCTGTGGTACATCGGCGGCATCCTCAAGCATGCCAAATCGCTCAACGCGTTCACAAACCCGACGACCAACAGCTACAAGCGTCTGGTGCCCGGCTTCGAGGCACCCGTGCTGCGCGCCTATTCCGCGCGCAACCGCTCGGGCTGCGTTCGTATCCCCTGGACCGAAAGCCCCAAGGCCAAGCGCGTCGAGGCTCGCTTTCCCGATCCGGCGGCGAACCCTTATCTGGCGTTTGCAGCCTTGCTCATGGCCGGTCTCGACGGGATCAAGAACAAGATCGACCCCGGCGAGGCGATGGACAAGAACCTCTACGATCTGCCCGCCGAAGAGCTGGAAGGCATCCCCACCGTCTGCGGCAGCCTGCGCGAAGCAGTGACCGAGTTGCAGGGTGATATGGACTACCTGCTCGCCGGTGACGTGTTTACCAAAGACCAGATCGAGGGTTACATCGAACTGAAGATGGAGGAAGTCCTGAAGTACGAAATGACGCCTCACCCGGTCGAATTTGGCCTGTATTACAGCTGCTAAGCCCTAATTCGGGTAGCAATCGGCGGCAGCGGCGCAGGAATGCGTCGCTGCCGTTTTCGTTTCAAACCTGCATACCTTTATTTTGACACAATCTCTCCACATTACCCTCTAGGTTGCACCGTCCTCTGGTGGCTGAAACAACAACAGGAACAGGTGTAACCATGCCAACGCGCCACTCTGGAACTGCGATCGTTTTGGAATTCTCCAGCCGCCCCGCGCTTGATTTTGGACAGATCGTGCGGGCCTTCGACACTACGATGCATCCATGCGGACCCGGCCCAAGGCAGATCACATGGGATGGCAATGATCTTGCCATCCTTTACAGGGGGCCTTTGCGGATCGCTCTTGGTTGGGTGAAACCATGCGATCGCAAGCCGTGCTGGTATCTGGTCATCGCAGCTGGCTCCTCGAAGGATGGCGACACCATGGAAACCGAGAGCGCCGCGTGGGATGCACTCGGGGACCGTATCGTCGCGCAGGTCGAGCGCATCATGCGGTTCGACAATGTGTTTCGCGGCCAGATCAGCCAGCCGATAGATGCCGACCTGATCGACCTGCTTACCGAACTCGTCCTGAGCACTCCGGCAGAAGATACCGCTGCCAAGCCCACCGATATCGACGAGGATGATCCCCAGTCATACGCATTCTGGTCTGCCCATGCCCTGCGGTCTCGCGCCGCGCCCGAGGTCAATGCCCCGCTCGACGGCACATGCGCCGAGCAGGATCGCATCCGTCAACTGCGCGAGATCATGGTTGCGCCGGACGACGAGGCGATCGGTATGTCGACGCATCTGATCATCTACTCGCTCTGCCTCGCATTGTTCCTGCAAGTGCCCAAAATCGGCGACGGGCTCTCCTTGAATGGCGTTTTCCAGAGCATGATGAGCGTGATCTGATCCCCGCGCCAGCTTCGGACTGCATGGGCGCCCCCGCCTCTTTTGCTGCCGAACTGTGGCGCAACCCTGTCTATCCGTGTTGGCTATAGGCACAGTGGTGCGCCGCCGTTAGACTGGTGGCATCTTTCAGTCACCTCCGGGATCATCATGCGCCTCATCGCCCTATCGTTTTTCGCAGCCCTCATCGCCGCCCCAGCGGCCAGCCAGTGCATCACATCCAAGGGTGCATTTGCGCAGTACAAACAGTCGTTGGCACAAACGGCGGCGGCGCAGGGCGTGGGACAGCGTGGGCAGCAGGCCCTGGCGCAAGCGGGGCTATCCAGCATCACCTGGCGATTCGAATCGCAGCCCTCCAGCCAGACGGGAACGTTGCAGGGCGATCCGGCGCAGTTTCTGGCCAAGCGGTCAGGCACCTCTGCCGCTGATTTCATCGCGCGCGTTCAGAACCGCATTGCGCGCAACCCCAATACATTTTCCGCGATCGAGCAGCGTTATGGGGTGCCGGCCAGTATTCTGGCCACGATCTGGGGCCTCGAAACCAGCTGGGGCGGCTATATGGGGAGCACCCCGATTGTCAGCGGCGCCGTGACACTAGCGTCCTATTGCCGCCGTTATCCGCGCTTTGTGCCGCATGCAGTTGCAGCGCTGCAACTGGTGGACAGAGGGGTCATCACGTCCAGCACCGGTGGTGGCCCGTCGGGCGAGCTGGGCCATATGCAATTCCTCGCGGGCAACTGGGCGCAATATGCGGTGGATGCAGATGGCAATGGCCGCGCTGATCCTTACGCGGCTGCCGATGCGCTTGCGACGGCCGCCAATATGCTGCGCGCGAACGGCTGGCGCGCCGGGCAACCCTTCGGCGAGGGCACTGCCAATTTCCGCGTCCTCGCGGCATGGAACGATTCCGGCAATTATCAACGCGCCATCGCCTACGCCGCCGAGCGTGTCCGCCGCTGATTGGGCGCGTGTTTGGAGCGACTTCACAGCAAGCCCCAAGCGCAAGGCTGGAACGGCGATGACCCGTCCCATGTCGCAGGGATTGGCTGGAGCGCTCCCTTTTAGCGTGTATACCGCATCATAGACACAATTTGATCCAAATCCCGTCCTGATTGCGCAGTTAACTGATTCCGTGGACAATCAACCGGATCAGGAAACATTATGCGCACGCTCTACTCAGGCACTGCTGCCGCCTTGCAGTTCTCTATCCCATTGCAGACAGGTTTCGACGACATCGTATGCGCTTTTCGCACAAGGCTTGCGGGCGGAGGGTGCGGACAGGTGCATATCACGCACGATTGCGAGGATGTCGCGATCCTCGATTGTGGTCCCATCCGTGTTGCTCTTGGTTGGGTCGAGCCCGGCCCGCGCCAGAGTGATTGGTATCTCGTGATCGCGGTAAGCCGCTCGCTTGGCGGCTACGGTTACATTGATGATCCTGCGCTAACCTCAATCGCCGAGAGCATCATCGACCAAGCCGGGGAGCACCTCGGAGCTGACAATGTGTTCAGGTGCAAGGTCGATCGCAAGGTCGATACCGATTTCATCGACTTCGTGACCGAGATGGTCCTCAACACAAGAGACGAGAGCGCCAAGCCGTCGTCAAATCATGATGAGGATCTGTCAAAACATCATGCCAGCTGGTCGCCCTATCTGTTGCAGGGCCACAGCATCGAGAAAGAACCGCCGCAACCGGCAGTCGAGGAAGAAGACACCGAGGAAGGCCGGCTGAAGCAGTTGCGCAAGGTGCTGACGGAAGTCGATCAGGAAAAGGCCATCAGCCTGCCCATGCATCTGACTCTCTACACCTTCAGCCTGTCGATGATGTTGCAGGTCCCCAGCGTCGGCGCCGCCCTTCTGGTCTATAATATCCTGAGGGAGGATTCCCTTCCCTTCCTGTGATGTCCACTCTTCCGGTAGGAATGACTGGCGGGGAAGGCCCCGCCCACTGTCGGTAGATCTAGCGACGAACCCGTAAAGGCGTGGGCAAGCCAAGCGGCAGGGCCGCCAAGCCAGCCAACGCAGCCTTTACACGGCCATGGCGCCCGTATGCCTGATCTCACCTTGCCGTGACAAGTGATCGGTTGGGGGTGCAAGCGGGGCCGCTGATGGCTACTCTCTAGGCAACACGCCAAGAGGATCCGCGCCGATGCCGACGACACGCCTTACATTTACCGGCCACGATGGCGCCGATTTGTCCGCACGGCTGGACCTGCCCGAGGGGCCGCATCTGGCCACGGCGCTCTTTGCGCATTGCTTTACCTGCTCCAAGGATATTCTCGCTGCGCGCCGCATCGCCGCGCGGCTGGCTGGCGCGGGCATTGGCGTGCTGCGTTTTGATTTCACCGGGCTGGGCCATTCGGAAGGCGAGTTCGAGAACACCACATTCACCTCCAACGTCGATGATCTGGTCTTGGCTGCCGGCGCGCTGGAGGCGCGCGGGATGGCGCCCAGCCTGTTGATCGGGCACTCCTTGGGCGGGGCGGCCGTGCTGCGGGTCGCGCGGCGCCTGCCCTCGGTCAAGGCGGTCACGACCATCGGCGCGCCCTTCGATCCGGGCCATGTCACCCATAATTTCGCAGGCGCACTCGACCGGATCGCCGCCGACGGCAGCGCCGAGGTGGACCTTGGCGGGCGCCCCATCCGCATTGGACACGCCTTTGTCGAGGATGTCAGCGCCGCCGCGCTTGCTCCCGATATTGCCCAGCTGGGCAAGGCCCTGTTGATCCTGCACGCCCCTCTTGATGCGGTGGTCGGCATCGACAACGCCGCCGAGATTTTCCGCGCCGCGCGCCATCCCAAGAGCTTTGTGACCCTTGGCACGGCCGATCACCTGATCACCGGCCCCAAGGATGCCGAATACGCCGCCGGGGTGATCGCCGCCTGGAGCGCGCGCTATCTCGACCTGCGGGCACCGGCCCCGCCGCCCGGCGCGCCCGAGGGGATCGTGCGCGTCAGCGAGGCGGACAGGGAAGGGTTTTTGCAAGACATCAATTCCGGCCCGCATCATCACGCCGTCGCGGACGAACCGCTGGCCTATGGTGGCACCGACCGGGGCATGTCGCCCTACGGCTTCTTGTCCGCGGGCCTTGGCGCCTGCACTTCGATGACGATCCGCATGTATGCGCGGCGCAAGGAATGGCCGCTGGCCCATGTGCGCGTCGATGTCAGCCACGAGAAGGTCCATGCGCAGGATGCGGGCGGCGTCACACCCGAGAAGATCGACCGCTTTATCCGCACCGTCTTCCTTGAAGGCGATCTGGACGCCGAGCAGCGCGCGCGCCTGCTGGAGATTGCCGATAAATGCCCGGTGCACCGGACCCTTGAGGCAACATCGCAGATCGTGACGCAGGCGGGGTAGGCCCCTGCCCTGCCTTGGCATCGAGGCGCGCGCGGGCTAAACCCCGCGCAACCGCCACCCAAACCCGAGGCCTGCCCCATGATTCCCCGCTATTCCCGCCCCGAAATGGTCGCCATCTGGTCGCCCGAGACGAAATTCCGCATCTGGTACGAGATCGAGGCGCATGCCTGCGACGCGATGGCCGATCTGGGCGTCATCCCCCGCGCCAATGCCGAGGCGGTATGGAAAGCCAAGGACGTGGAATTCGACGTGGCCCGCATCGATGAGATCGAGGCCGTGACCAAGCATGACGTCATCGCCTTTCTGACGCATCTGGCAGAGCATGTGGGCAGTGACGAGGCGCGCTTTGTCCATCAGGGCATGACGTCCTCGGACGTTCTGGACACCTGCTTCAACGTGCAGCTGGTGCGCGCCAGCGACATTCTGATCGATGATATGAAGGCGCTTCTGGCCGCGCTCAAGCGCCGCGCCCACGAGCATAAGGACACCGTCCGCATCGGCCGCAGCCACGGCATCCATGCCGAGCCGACAACCATGGGCCTGACCTTCGCGCGCTTTTACGCCGAGATGGACCGCAACCTGAACCGGCTGGAAAAGGCCCGCTCCGAAATCGCCACCGGCGCGATTTCCGGTGCTGTCGGCACCTTCGCCAACATCGACCCCGCCGTTGAAGAGCATGTCTGCAAGCAGTTGGGCCTCGAGCCCGAGCCGATCAGCACGCAGGTCATCCCGCGCGACCGTCACGCCGCGTTCTTTGCCGCGCTGGGTGTGGTCGCCAGCAGCATCGAGAACATCGCGATCGAGATCCGCCACATGCAACGTACCGAGGTTCTGGAGGCCGAGGAGTTCTTCAGCGCCGGCCAAAAAGGCAGCAGCGCGATGCCGCACAAGCGCAACCCGGTGCTGAGCGAAAACCTGACTGGCCTTGCCCGCCTCGTCCGCATGGCAGTCGTGCCAGCGATGGAGAACGTGGCACTCTGGCACGAGCGCGACATCTCGCACTCCTCGGTCGAGCGCAACATCGGCCCCGACGCCACGATCACGCTCGATTTCGCGCTGGCGCGCCTGACTGGACTGGTCGACAAGCTGGTGATCTATCCCGACAACATGCTGGCCAACATGCATAAATTCCGCGGCCTCGTGATGTCGCAGCGCGTTCTTCTGGCCCTGACGCAGGTCGGCGTCAGCCGCGAGGACGCCTACAAGCTGGTCCAGCGCAACGCCATGAAGGTCTGGGAAGAAGGCAAGGATTTCAAGACCGAGCTTTTGGGCGACGCCGATGTGCTCAAGGTGCTGACCGCCGCGCAGATCGAAGAGAAATTCGATCTGGACTACCATACCAAGCATGTCGACACGATCTTTGCGCGCGTTTTCAAGGACTGAAACCCGAAAGACCTGAGACCAAGCGCCGCACCTGCGAAAAAGTGATTAGGTGGCGTGGGGGAATTGCAGTTACCCTTACGTCATTCATTAAACAGGAGGCACTTGATATGAAGACTTTCGGAGTAGCACTTGTTCTGACACTGGCACCCACGTTGTCGATGGCCATGGATTGCAAACACAGCAAGAGCACGCAGGCCATGTCATGCGCCGAAGGCAGCACCTATGACGCAGATGCCAAGGCATGCCTGCCCGTCAGCAGCTGATCCACTGATCTTGCGGCTCGCCCGGCAGGGCGGGCCGTGGTCAGACGCATTGGGCCGGTATTTCCGGTTCCGTTTTTATGCGCTGTAGCGTTTGCGTTTTAGACATTTCTTCACTCTTGGCAGTCTAGCATCGTGTCAATGCCCGCATGGGCCCGCACGAGGACCGACATGAGCCAACCCACCCCGCTTGCCCGCATCGCGCCACCATCCCAGCCGCGCGCGGTTACCGCTGCGCGTCTGACACGGCGTCAGAAGGCGGCTATCATTGTGCGTTTTCTGCTCAATGAGGGGGCAGATGTGCGGCTTTCGGACTTGCCCGACGCATTGCAAGGCACGCTGACCGCGCAGATGGGATCCATGCGCTACGTCGACCGCACGACGCTCATTTCAGTCGTGACCGAATTCGCGGCCGAGCTTGAGGCGATGGGCCTCACCTTTCCCCACGGCATGGCCGGTGCGCTGACGGCGCTTGATGGGCGCATCAGCCCGCAAACGGCGGCGCGCCTGCGCAAGGAGGCGGGCGTGCGCCAGTTCGGTGACCCATGGGAGCAGGTGCGCGCCGCCGATGTCGATGATCTGGTGCCCATCGTGCAGGCCGAAGGAACCGATGGTCTGTCGCATGGCGTTGCATGGCGTCCAAACTTTGCACTACAACTCAACGCAGTAAGGGGAGAGCTGTCGCATGGTGCCACATGCTGCCCCTGGGAAGCGCACCCCCGCCTGGGGGAGCAGCTGGGGGAGCAGGATGAAGCTGACTGCGGTAGGGATACGGAAGGCGCCAGACGGCAAGCTCGAGGATGGGGCCGGTTTGAGGCTCGTCAAGCGCGGCGCCGGCGGGTATTGGGTTTATCGCTTCTCGATCTTCGGGAGGCGCAAGGAAATGGGCCTCGGCGCCTGGCCAGCCGTCAGCCTGGCCGATGCGCGCAAGGCCCGCGACCAATGGGCAGCCGAAGTGCGCGCGGGACGCGATCCGCTCCAGGTGCGCGAGGAACAAGCCAAAGCCGCAGCGATAAATGCCCAGCGCGTCGATCCGACCTTTGCGGATATGGTGGCTGCGGTATTCGAGGCGCGAAAAGCGACGCTGCGCGGCGACGGGACGCGCGGCCGGTGGCTCAGCCCGCTCGCTACGCACATCATCCCCAAGATCGGCGCCAAGCCAATCTCCAAGATCACGATCCGCGACGTCCAGGAAGCGATGGCACCGATCTGGCACACCAAACCGGCCGTCGCAGAAAAGGCCTATTCTCGCACGCGCCTGGTGTTCACCAAAGCCCGGCTCATGGGATACGACTGCGAGCCCTTCACAGTGGAAGCGGCGAAGGAACTGCTCGGCGAGGTGGATTATACGCCGACGCCCCTGGCCGCGACCCCTTGGCAGGAAATCCCAGCCCTTTACGAGCGCCTCAATACGAGAGGCGACGTGGCGCAATGCCTGCGCTGGATCATTCTGACGCTGGTGCGATCGGACAGCGCGTGCGGCGCCAGGTTCAGCGAAGTGGACGGAGCCGTGTGGACCGTGCCGAAGGAACGCATCAAGGGGATGCGCCGAAAGGTTACGGAGTTTCGCGTGCCCCTATCGGAACCGGCGATCGCGTTGCTAGAACAGCAAGCGCAGATCCGCGACGATCTGATCTTTGCCGCGAGGCGCGGCAACTCCGTCACTTCGCGCGGGTTGGAGAAACACCTCGATGCGCTGGGCGAGATTGGGCGGCCGCATGGTTTCCGGACCAGCTTTCGCACATGGGTGCAGGACACCGATGCCTGCAGCTACGAGGTGGCCGAAACGGTGCTGAACCACACGATCCACTCCAAGGTGGCCAAATCCTACGCCCGATCGGACCTCCTCGATCGCAGAGCGATCGTCATGGAGAAATGGGCCCGGTTTGTCACCGGCCAGGCATCCGCCACAGTGACCAAGCTCCACAAGTAGGCCCAGCGCACGGATCGGCCCTCCAGAACAGGAGCGCCGCATGAAACGCAAGACGCTGCACCTCCCGGTCAAAGCCGAATACTTCTATCAGATCCAGAGTGGCGCCAAGACCGAGGAATTCCGTCTGGTCACGCCCTACTGGACCAAGCGCATCGAAGGCAAAGACTTTGACCAGATCGAGATCATTCTCGGCTATCCGGCCAAGGCCGACACCGAACGCCGGATGAAACGGCCCTGGCGGGGCTATCGCAGGACCACAATCACGCATCCCGAATTCGGACCCGAGCTCGTCGAGGTCTACGCGATCCGCATAGACCAGGGGGAGCCGCAATGAACACGCTGGACAAGCTCTCCACCTATCTCGAGGCGATCGCGCGAGCCGAGACGCTCGAGGACGCCCAGCGCGACGCGCGTATGGCGCTGCAAGTTTACAAGAAGTCACCGGAAGCCAACAGAAAGGTATTGATCAGGAAATGACCCAGACGCCCAGGAAATCGGGCCACACTGTCGAAGGCAAGTGGTCCGTTGACGAAGATGACGAGCTCACACGCCGTTATTTTGCCGGCGAGAAATGGCAGGAAATCGCGGGTGCGATGAATAGAACCATCTCCTCATGCCTCGGCAGGGCGACGACCCTGAGCCTCGCCAGAAAAAAACGCTCCATGCACAGAAGAAAGGTAAGATCAGAATGAACCAGCCGCCCATTCACCAGATGCGCCCGCCGAAAAACCCGCGCGACCGCAAGGCGAATATCTCGCGCATTGTCGGATACACAAATACGGCCCGCAAAGGCACAGTGCCGCTGACACTGCCGCCCCCCCCTTGGGAAAAACCGCAAGGTACGTCCGACAACTAAGACTGGAAGAAGGATACCACAGGTGATGATGCAGGCCAGCTTCTTCCCCGCCTTCGATTCTCACCCTCAGCGCCCGCTAAAGGTGCTGATCGGCTGCGAGCAATCTGGCGTCGTCCGCGATGCCTTCAACGGCCTCGGCCACAACGCATGGTCCTGCGATCTTCTGCCCGCTGAGCGACCGAGCAACCGCCATATCGTCGGTGATGTGCGCGACGTGATGATGATGGACGATTGGGATATTCTCGCCGTCATGCACCCGCCCTGCACGCGCCTGTGCAACAGTGGCGTCCGCTGGCTGGACAAGCCCGCAAAAAACCCTATCGCTGACCTGAGCGCCGCTGAACGGCTGGAATGGCCCGGCATGAGCGACGCGGAAAAGCTGGCCCTGACATGGAAAAAGCTGGAGGCAGGCGTCGCGCTCTTCTCGGACGTGTGGAACGTCGAGCATATCCCCATGGTCGCCGTCGAAAACCCTGTCATGCACCGCCACGCGAAAGAGCGAATCACCAACTTTCAGCCCCATGCGCAGACCGTGCAGCCTTGGCATTTCGGGACTGACGAGGATGGACCAGACAATGAACGCAAGCGCACATGCCTGTGGCTGCGCAATTTACCGACCCTGACGCGCACCGGCACGCTTGACGGCACCACAGCGCGCGACAGCGTTCACAAAGCCAGCCCCAGCCCTAACCGCTGGAAAGAGCGCAGCCGGTTCTTTCCCGGCCTGGCTCAGGCAATGGCCTTGCAATGGGGTGGTGCGGCGCAAGCCCGCCAGATAGCCGCCTAATCCGCGACAACGCCGCCGCACCGGCAGAATGGTGCGCTGAAGGGGGTGACTTACGCTCTGCTTGTTGAAAAGGTTTCTAGATATTAGAATCAGTGAGAAAAGGTGAACGTCGCCAACAAACAGTCCCGAGGGAAGTTTTTAGCGGCGTTTATAATGGCATGTCTTCACGCTATTGGATCATCACAGTTGCGCTTGGATTGACACTTAATGCCGGATCAGGTTACGCCCAAGAGCAGACAGGCAGCTCCGATGGCCAACCTGACCAACAGCAAGCTCCAATGTATCCGGACATTCCTTCACCTTTCCTTGTTGAGATCGTCGAGGATGAGACCACCGCTGATGCCCTCAAGCGTAGCGCAGAAGAAGCTCGCCAAAGAGAAATAGAAGGCCTCGCGGCCCAGAAAGCAATGAATGTTGCCACTCAATCCATTGAGGAGGCGACTGTTGATATGAGAAACTACGCGCTGGCCTCAACAATCTCTGTGTGGATTGGTACTTTCCTGCTGATCGTCACTCTTATTCTTACTTGGATGGCGAACCGTGCTGCTCAAGCAGCTGTAAGGGTAACTCGGGAAACCGGAAGAGATCAGGCTAGGGCCTATGTAGAAGTGGACGCTGTAAAGTTCTACTGGGGGACGAAAGCTGGACAAAAGCCCGAGTTCAAAATATCTCTTCGAAATCACGGCGCGACTCCCGCTAAGTGGCTCCAAGTTAGACAAGACTATAGGCTCTACACGCATAAAGAAAACGAAAGCGTTCCCACTAATTTTCAAAATCTTCGATTACCTACCGAATACGATGAAAGATGGAACGGCTTAGCATCAAGTGAAAACGAGCAGCTTACTTCCGGCCCGCCAATTAGAGACGCTCAAGAAATGGCTAAATGCCGCTATGATCTACCTCGGGCTGGATACACACCCGCTCTCAATACTCATGGAGTAATTGTGTTTGGCGAAGTTAGATACTGCACAATTTTTAACGAAATTTATACATCACAGTTTTATTTTGGAGCAGCATCGCTAGAGGCGTTTCAAGCCAACGAACCTGAAATAATAGATAAACGGCAAGGACAAAACGAAATCGAGTTGGTTAGACTGATCCGTGAGATACCTCAGTCACTTTCTAGGTTTCCTGTCAAATTAGATTTGTACCAAAAGCATGACACTAAATAAAGAAGCCATCTGAAAGGTTTTAAATAATCCGTCCGCCAGCTACGGGCGGACGGTGCCAGAGGAAGGTGTATCAAAAAAAAAGTATAGATAGCTGGTAGTGCGCGTTGCTTTAATCGCCTTGCACTAGCCCTCCCAAGCGCGATGCCCGTTAACAGCCTGAAGGCACTCGCTGTAAGTGTCGAGCAACCATTTTCGGTCCACGTTTGCGCGGGCAAGGTTCATGTCCTTACCTTCTGCTACTGCAATTATCGTGGTCAGCCTGAAAGCCACCTGCTCGGGCGAGTTTTCGCCGATGTGAACTACAGAATTATCAGCCATTTTCTAAACTCCTTAAATTAGGTTCCGAGCCTGTCGCCAAGACTACAGTTTGTCAAATGCCGAATTATTAAATTATTCGGGAGGCTCCGCGACCACCGCGCAGCGATAGCCCGAGCCGTCTATCGAATGCTCAACGCGCGTCACAAGCCATGCGCCGTCCAAGTAGGACCGAAAGCCAGATAGATTAACCAAGCCCTCGGCAACTAGGTCTGGATTTCCCGTCAAAGTGACCGATACCGCGCGGCCGGCGCGCGACGCCCGAGCGAACTCCGCGTCCGCCGCGCGCTGTGCGGCCTCCCGAGTAGGGTAACGGTCCTTCAGGCGCATTACCGGCTTGCCAGACCCTGCAACGCACTCGACAGGCACGCCAGCGCCCAGATCATGCCAAATGGCGACCACCTGCCCGACCGTTTCCCGCAGCGACCGGCTCGAGCGCCAAGATGACACGTCGCCCAGCGCGATCGGGACCGTAGGCATGGCCTCGCCAGCGACCGAAAGGCTCTCGCCGCGCTTTGCCATGATCAGCTTGCCGTCGCCCGGCTTGGCGATCGCGTCCAGATCCCGCGCCAGGCGCGAAAGCAGGTTGATGTCGCTCTCGTCCACCTGATCGATATGGGGCAAGGCGATATCGGCCAGCGACGTCGAAACAGCACCCTCCATGCCGTTGTCGCGCGCAACCCGCTGGACCAGATCGCCAAGCCGCGTCCCGACCGGCCACGACCGCGACCGCTGCTCCGTGATCGCGGTTTTGCCCGTAGGCGTTTCACCGTGAGGCGAGGCGACCGCCTCGATGTTCATGACGTCCGGTGGCCCCGAGATTTCGACCCGATCAGCAATGAACAGTCCCATGTATTTGAGGCGCACGCCATACCCGAGCCAGACCTTGATCTCGGCGCCGACGCTGGGCTCCTTGAGCCGATCGAACAGCGAGGCGTCCGAAAGCCCGATCGACAGGCGATCCGACTGGACGCCGGCGGCATCCGACACCCGCAAAGAGATCAGCCGCTTGACCAGAATGCCGGTGATGTCCTCGCCGTCCACCTCAACGCGAAACGCCGGTTTAAAATCCATCAACCCCAAAGCCGAACCGCCTCCTCGGCTTTGGGCTGCGCCTCCACCGGCAGGTTAACCCGCGTGCCAAGCGGCAGTATCGGCCCCAGAGCCGCAACCCCTCGATTAGCCTCGAGAACGCGCTGAACCAGCCCGGCGTCCTGCCGACCGTAATGCTTCCACACCACCCGATCGACAGTGTCGCCATCCTCAGAAAGGTAGAAGGGAACGGAGCCCGCCATCGTAACGCCTCATTTTTATGTCGAACTCTTGCCGAAGCGGAGCGCCGCCCCGCTCGAAAATGCGCTGGCCCTCGCGAACCGCCTCCACAACCCAGATCCCGATCACCCGGCCGCCCATCGAAACCAGAGGCAACGGGATGCCGAGCGACGCCTGGGCGCGCATCTTGGTCAGCTGGTCCAGGCCGCCCCGGTAGTGGGGATAGATCACCCCGCGCAGCTCGAGCGTTTCCCCAGGCGTGCCGGTGAACTGCAGCGCGTCGTTTGTGCCGACACGCTGCTGCGCAGCCCAGCGATACTCGGCGCCGCGCGACAATTCGTCGTAGGCGGCCGTCGAGATCGAGAACTGGTAGACGCCCAGCTGCAGCATCGGCTCGCTCATGAGACACCCCCATACTGGCCGTAGCCACGCGCGCCATCGTAGAGCGCGCCAGCGTTCGCGTTTGCCAGGCGCCGCTCGAGCTCGTCCAGGATCGCCGAAGCCGACATCCCGGCCGCGTTGATCTGAATGTGATTGGTCACCGGCCCAGAGCCGCCGCCAGACATGCCTGCAACGGCCGCCGCGACATTGGAGCGCGCGCTCGATGCCAGCGCCGCGATCCGCTCCGTCGCGCGATTGTTGGCGATGAAACCGGAGCGGTTTTCAAAGCGAAGCTCGCGACCGCCCTCACCGACAAGCAATGGCCCGGCGCGGAACGAACCGCCCGTCGCGCGCGCCTGCGGTTTGTGCATGGGATGGCCGGGAGGGTATGGATTGTCAGCAGACCCCGGCGCCGGACCCGAGGGACCGCCGATGCCCAGCGCGCCCATCGCGTCGCCGGCCTTACTGCCCACCCACCGCAACGCGTCGACCACCGGCTTGATCTTCTCGAGAACCCAATCGAACTTCGCCCCGATCCACTCGAGGATGCCACCAAGCGTCTCTTTCAAAGAGCGCCAGCCGGCCTCGATGTTTTCTGTCACGCCCATCGCGTCCGTCACCGGCTTGATGACATTGTTATAGGTCCACCGCGCCCCGTCGCCCATCGCTTCGAAAAGGCCCGTATACCAGCCAACCACGCCGCCCCATGCCGTTTTGAGCCCATCGACTGCGCGGCCCATGTCTCCGGTGAACACGCCACCCACCAGATCACTCAGCCCGGTGAACACGTCGCCAACATTGCCGAGCCGCTCCTTAAACCAGGGGCCCACGTCCTCCCAATTTTTATAGATCAGGTAGGCGCCGCCAGCGATGGCCGCGACCGCCAGGCCGATGGGGTTCGCCACCAACGCGGCACCGATCGCCTTAACCCCGCCCGCGACCAGGGGCATCGCAGGAACCAGCGACCACATGGCCCAGCCCAGGCGTCCGACACTCCACGCAAACGAGCCGATCGAGGCAATGGCCTTGCTGGTCAAAACGGCCCCGAGGATCACGCCTAAGTTGTCCCAGCCGCCCACCATATCGGCGACCTTAGCCGCAACACGGCCGACCGTGCCCGCGACCTCGCCCATACCGGACGCCACCGAGCCCACGATCGGGATCACACGCTCAAGGCTCAGGACCGCTTGCTCCGCGAATGACTTGATGTCCTCGCGATTGGTCTTTGCCCAGGCGGTGAAGGTTTCCATTGAGCGCTGCACGACCGGCATGAACTCAGAGCCGATTACGTTCTTAAGACCTTTGACGGTCAGCTGCGCATCGAGCAGACGATCCTGGAAAGTTTCAGCGGCCTTTGTGGTTTCTTCGGAAAGCATATAACCCGTGTCTCGAGCCGCCTGAAACAGCTCCTCAAGGCCTTCTTTGCCTCCCATCAGCATATTGATCATGCCAAGGCCTGCACGCGAGAACAGATCGGATGCGATCGCTGCGCGCTCCGCCGGGTTTTTCACGTCCTTCATTTTACCGGCGACTTCGGCCAGTGCATCCTCTGGTTTCATTTTCAACAAATCGCCGACGTTGAGCCCAAGCTCCGCGAGCGCATCGGCGGCCGGGCCGGTGCCGCCTTTCGCTTCGCCCAGCCGCTTGACGAATGCCGCCATTGAAGAGTCGAAAGTGGAAACTTCGATCCCCGACCGCTCCGCCGCGTACCGCAGCTCCTGAAACGCCTCGACACCAATGCCCAGCTTCCTAGCCTGCTTCGCGACATCGTCGCCCAGCTTGGCGGTCGAACTTGCGAGCCCGAAGATCGCCGTGCCGACCAGGCCAACCGCGACCGAAGCGTTCCGCGCGACCCGCGAGATGTTGCCTGTCATACGGCGAAAGTCATGGCCAACCCGCTGCGATGCCTGCGCCGCGCGCGTCCACCGTTCCTGCTTTCGCTTTAGCGTGTCCAGCTGGCGCCCGAGCTGCTCATATTCCCGATCGAGATCAGCGACCGAGCGGCCCTGCTTTTCCAGAACCTTGCGCTGTTTGGAAAGCTCCTTTTGGCGGCCGGTGATCGTTTTGATTTCGTCGCCAACGCCCTCAAGACCCGAGCGAATGATGCCGATGTTTTTCTTAACCGACCGCTCCAGGACCGAGCCGATCTGGACGGTGGCGTTAAGCCGTTGGTTTGCCATCGCTCAGACCCTCAATCCACCAATTGAACCGCGATGTAGGCATCGCCATGATTTCCGCATGGCCCCATCCGGTATGTGATGCGAGAGCCAAGACGCCCTGCCGGATCACGCTCGCCTCAAGGCTCAATCGTAAAAAAAACCCAGCGCCTCCTGCAGCCGGATGAAATCGCGCATCTTGACCCCGCGCAGCTCCTCCGGAGCCACCTCGGCCAGGTTAGCGATCAGCGCCACCTCGGCCTCGGCATTGTTGCCGATCTTTTGCGACACCAGCTGGTCGTCAAGAGAAGGCTCGCGCAGCTTTATGCTGGTCACGTGAGCCCCCGCGATGTCCACGCCGCGCGAGAGCTCGACAGTCAGGGAGCAGTCAGCCCCCTCTTTGATATACGCCGGATAACCCGGCGCCTTGTTGTCCGACATGGAATGCCCCCCCCCCCTTAAATTCCGAGCGCAGCGCGACGCGCCGCCAGCTGATCAACGCCGTTGATCACGCGCTTCATGTTCGGTACGTCGATCTCATGGATCATCCGGCCGTCGAGCTCCTCGGAGAAGAAATCGAGGCGCAACGTGAAAGTAAGCGGAGCCTGCTGCCCAGGCGTCCAGGTGCCGCGCTCGACCCGCGTGATTTTGCCGCGAAGGCGATGAATGGAAGGCTTGACCGACCCATCATAACTCTCGAGCGCGCCGCGCGCCGTGAGATTGATGTTTTCGCGCTCGATCACCCCGTAGAGCTCCAGCACATCGCTATCGTAGGCCGAAAGCACGAAGGTGGCCTCGAGCGCCTCCATCCCCATGTCGAGCGCGATCGGAGCGTCCATGCCCCCCGCCCGAAAATCCTCGGTCTGGACCGCCAGAGCGGGAGGCGAATATTCGGAGACGTTGCCGGCATAGCCGCGACCGTCCACGAACAGGTTAAAATTGCGAAGAATATCACGAGCAGCCATTACGACAGCACCTCCGAAATATAGGTATCAACCAGGTGGGAGCGGAACGTGATGTGCTCCGCAGGATAAGGAGGCGTGAACTCCAGATTAAAATACACCTTGCCATCCGCAATGGAAGCCGGCGTGTTCAGATCCGGATCAGGGAAACACCGGCCGCCCAGAAGCGCGCCCTCCGCGACAAGACCAGCGATAAAGCCGTTCACGCTGTCAGCGACGTCCTCGAGATAAGTCTTGGTGATGTTTCGATCGACCGCCCAGAGATGCGCGCGCTGCAGGCTTTCGTGCAGGATATCCGCCGTGCGCCGCACCGAAATGAATTGCCATTTTGGATCAGCGGTGGGCACCCGATTTCCCCAGAGGCGAAAGCCGTCCTGCCGGATGATGGTGGCCACGTTGTTCTCGTTCAAAAGGTTCGCGCGGGACGCGGCATCGCCCAGCTTGAAATCCACCGGCCGCGCCGTGCCGATGATGCCAAAAATGCCCTTGTTCGAAGGCGACCACCAGAAGCCCCGATCGTTATCGGTGCGCGCGATGACACCCGCGACCCGAGCCGATGCAGGCTTCACCGCGACGTCGCCATTTGCATCAAAGACCTTCACCCACGGATCGATCACATAGACCCGGCCCGAGGTGCCCCAATCGGCCGCGTAAGTCTGCGCATCCGCGTCGGTGGTGTTCGGCCCGTCCGCGACGATGACCGCGCGCAGGCGATCGGCGATGCCTTCCATTTCAGATACGACAGGATTTGCAGTCGGAGGATTGATGCCATCATCGATGCGCTGGTGCGTCCAGCCTGGCGCGCAAAGGATGCGCGGCGTGAAGCCGACAACCGGCTCAGCCGCCGCCAACGCATGCACGCCCTCATAAGCGCCGGTGCCCGCATCGACCCCGCCGATCACATTCGCCAACGTCGCGTCCTCATCGATGCCCTCATCGACCCGAACCACAATCACCACTGCGCCGATCTGGTCGAAGATCCCATCGAGCGCCGCAGGCAAGGAGCCAAGGCCGGTGCCGATCGTGTCCAGCTTGGCAGCCTCTAGGCGATTTCCCGCAACCAAAACCGGAGTATTAAGGGGAAACGCCAGCGGATCAGCATCAGGCGCCGTGCCCACGATGCCAATAACACCCGATCGCACCGTGCGGATCGGCCGAGCGCCGGTGTCCACCTCGATGACTTCAACGCCGTGTAGAAATGCCATTTGATCCGCCTCGATGATTGCCGCTGTTCGGCACAATCATCGGGGCGAGGCAGCCTGCTTTCCTCTGGCGGTTTCCCCGCCTACTGAAAGCGCCAGAGCGCAACCGCGCCGAACATGGCCAAACGCGCCCAGCGCCCGACCCCATCAGCGCGCAAAGCCTCGTGGAATTCAGCGGCAGCGGTGACACGAGCCCAGCCCGTCATCAGCATTTCATCATGGAGAGCGGCAGCTTTCAGGAAACGCGGATCATGCGGATCGAAGATCCAGCGCAGCGCACGAGGGATAGAGACGTCGAATACCCGCCCAGCAGGGACTACGAACACAAAGCCCGAGCGCGGATGGCCAACCGCCCATTTCAGGTCGCGCCTCGACCGATACCGGATGCCGCCAATGGGCTCGCACCAGCCAACGATCGAGGTGTAGTCACTCACCGCCCAGCGCCCAAGCTTACTGCATGGTGCCCGAGAGGATTTCAGCGATACGCGTATCGGCATCCGCCGAAGCGACGGTGCCCGCCGTCACCAACTCCTGCACCGCATAGCCCACGCCCTGCTGCGTCGAGCTTAGAGACAGGCGGATTTGCGTCGCGCGCGGATCGTCCACGATTGACCAGAAGTCATCAAGGATCGGATCGGTCGCGCGCAACTCTTTCAGCTTCACACGCTCCGCACTGGTAAAGAGCAACTTGAATTCGACTGGCGAAACGGCTGGGCGCTCCGGCTCAGGCTCGGTGGGAACAGGGTCGGCGGGCGCAAACCATGTGCCGTCCGCCGCGCGGAGCCAGCCACGTTTGACCCCTTCGGGAACCTTGACAAACTCAGCCGCCAGATCGGGGTGAAATTGCGAAGCAGGATCGGTTGAAATATCAACCGCCTGATCGTTTACAATTCGAGCATAATTCATTTTCTTACCACTCCACTATTACGAGACCGTCGCCGCCGTCGCCGGCTTGGCATCCACCAGTACCGCCACCGGCACCACCGCCAGCCCCCAAGCCTCCGGAACCAGCGGTAGAACCGCTGGTATTGTTAAGGGAAGCACCTCCGCCGCCGCCGATACCGCCGTCTCCGCCGCGATTTCCAGAACCGTAACCTCCTCCTCCTCCGGGGCCTCCAGTTGGATAGTTGGAGCTGCTTTGCGCTCCACTTCCTGTAAAACCATCAAAAGGAAAACGGATAACCGCGTTCAATCGGTTAACAAAACCTTGTTCGTTGCTGGCTTGAATTCCGGCAAGGCAATCCTCGCCCGTTTGTGAAAAAGCGGACGCACCCCCATTACCGCTCGCTCCGTTCGCAATACCCGAACCACCTTTGGCATTAAGCTCACCGGTGCCCCCGCTGCCAAGCTGAGACCCTGCGCCCCCGCCCCCCGTGCTGGCCACACTATTGGTAGGCCCTCCGCGACCACCACTGGCCTGAAAATCTCCACCTGTTCCTTGACCGGGGTCGCCCCCGAGGTTGGTTGCTGCCCCCGATGTTATACCCCCTGAACCCCCCGTCGCGCTGATAAGCGACCCGAATGAGGTCGAACCACCTGCGGTTCCGCTGTTAGGCCCCGAGACTCCGCCTGCACCGCCTGCGCCAACAGTAATTGCGTAAGAAGTTCCGGGGGTGACCGTAAACTCCCCGTGTGCGTATCCCCCTCCACTCCCGCCGGTTGCTTTAGTGCTGCCACCCGAAGTCCAAGTCGTCGCGCCACCTCCGCCAGCCCCCACGACCCGCACACGGATTTTCTCCACACCGGCGGGAATGGTAAAGCTGTTCGATCCCGGAAGGGAAAATGCTTTCCATGCTCCGTTTCCGAATTGGCCAAGATAGCCCGGCGGAACAACTCTAGTTGCAGTGATTCCACCGCCTGCCTCTACCTCTGCCACCGCCGCGCTTACGCTCAAAGTCCTGCCCATTTAAACCTCCTGCTCAAAACCGTGAACGCGCGCCGTCACATCGCCAGTGCTCGCGCGCACAAAAACCTTCTCGCCTGCGCCGAGAACCAGCGCAGACCGTTCCAAGACCCCATTGGGGGGCAAGGTCACATCATATTCGATGAAATCCGCCGAGACAGGCGCCGCCGCCTGCGTGCTGATCGCCACGCGGATCAACGCCTCCGCCGCCGCTCGATTGCATAACGAAACAACCACCGTCGCGACTTTCGAAGCCGGAACCGTGTAAAGGATCGCGTCCGTATCAGCGGTCAGATCGACTGCCCCAAGTGTTCCGCTCATTTTCTCACCTCACTGCCTACAATTGCGCCATGAAAAATGCGCGCGCATCGTGGTTTGTGTTAACTTTGACCTCTAGCACCGCGACGCCCGTTTCCAGCGTATCCAGCCGCGCCTCAAAATCATTGCCGAGCAGCGCGTCCACTTCCAACTGCGCCGCAGCAACGTCAGCCCGGATGGCGTCCAACTCAGGAGTGATGCTTTCGCCAATGACTGTCAGCGTCCGCGCGTTCAGACCGTTGATCGCCGCGTCAGCTTCAGCGATTACGTCGCGGTAGGGCTGGAGCGCCTGCCACATGCCGCCAAGGATTGCGTTCAGATTGGCGAGCGATAGCGGGTAATCTATCGTGGCGACATAGCCGTTACTCGGGTTCGGCAGATCGGACATTTGCGCCCCCTTCCAAAAGTTTTGTCAGGACCGCGCCAGTGATACGATGCCGATGGCGCGGCATGAGCTGAACATCAGTGCCAGGGATGGCAACCGGGCCGCCAAACCGCACCAGATAAACCGCCTTCGCCTCGTATTTTTCATCCATGATAGAGCTCCTTAAAACGCGAACATTGCGACGTTTTCCGCGAAACATTGATCGATGATCGACGTGCTCGCGATTTCCAGGCGATACCTTGCGGTCGTGGTCGCAGGCACGGTGAAGCTCGCGCGCAGCTTGACCCGCTCGGGCTCCGGATAATCGTCGTCAATCTCGGTGACCGTATCGGCCGCATATTCCGTAGCGCCCACGATCAGCTTGGGCACCGGCGTCTGCACCAGCGGATCATAATCATCGAGAACGGTCTCGGTGATGATGGTGGTGGTGGACAACCCGAAATCATGCGGTTCGCTGATCGCGACCAGCGAGGCGCCGCGCTTGAACGCCCGGTGCCGCGCCGAACTATCCAGGACGATCGCAGGCATCAGATCAGTCGTGCCCTCGAACACCGCGCGGATGCGGCAAGTCTCGGGCACATCGCGCAGCGGCGAATTATCGTCCGTCGAAAACGGATGCCACACATCCGGCAGACCAACCCGCTTCGGCGCATATTCCCAAGGCAGGCGCGTGCCGCCCGGCTCCCAACCGCCGTAGGTAAACCGAAACTCCGTCATGCCACCGCTCAGAGACAGAGGCGCGAACTCGACCACAAGGCGCGTCGTGGAAAACTTGGCCACATTCAAACGGAACGCAAAATCTTCGGTCGGGCTGCCTTGCGACCAGATCCCGTCCGTCGACCAGAAAAGCGAGCCCTGGGCAAACTTATTGCCGGTCACGGTGCGCAGCGCATGGTTGCCGGTGGTGACCGTAAACCAGGCGTAGCGCTTGCCCGACACCAGCAGTGTCGGCCGGAATTCGCATTTCACCCAGCCGGTCGACAGCGACGCATAAGGTACCAGACCCTTGACAATCGAGGTGTCGAAGTCCGGCGTGCCGCTTTCATTGACCTCGCAGAGAAAAACATGGATGTCGCCATCGCTGCCGACGCGCGACACATCGAACTCCAGGGAGGTGGCGATCCGCTCCTGCGAGTTGAGGAAGGTCTGGCCATAGACCGATCCGTTGACGCCATAGTTGGTGATTTTGGTGCTGGTATAGGTTTGATCCCATGTCCGCTTGATCACCTGGCGCGCGCGGAACTCGGAGTGCCCGATAGCCTCCTCCTTGTCGTTCCAAGGGTTATCTGTTTTCCCGAGAGACTGGAACGTCTCACCAGCATCCGTCCGGAAATTTTCGAGATAGGCCGCGCCCGCGACGTTCGCATACTCCTTGGTGTTTTCGCAGATTTTGACCGTCGGGCCATATTCAATACTCGAGCGCGAGATGGTGCGCGTCTGGCTGGTGCGAACCGTATGCACCTGCTGCGAGATATCCTTAGTGGCGCCAGAACCCGAGACGTCGATCAGACGCTCCTCGGTCCACGCTGGAAGCAACACCCCATCCTTGATGCGGATAGCCGGGCTGGCATCATCCAAAAGCGCCATCTGGTTGTCGGTAGTGGCAACCTTGGGGAATTTGACGCCCTCGCCAATTTCCGCCGACCAGCCGGCGTAGCTTTCGTCCCACGCCTCGGTGGTCAGCGCCGGATCGAAAAACCGGGAAACATAATTGACCGGAGCGCCGAGCAGCTGCTCGACCCGCGCCAACCCGCCCTGCAGCTGGATGATGATCTCGGGCCGGATGATGCGCGGGATCGCGCCGCGCAGCACGGCAACATCCGTCTCCAGACCCGCAACGCGCTGAAAGAGCGCGTCGACACGCACCTCGAGTGCCATCAGTCGCCCATCAACATCGTAGAGGGATTTCACCTTATCAGAGACGGCCGGCTCGATAGCTTGCGCGCCGGCACCCGAGAGCAGAATGAACACCACCGCACAAGAGCTCTCCGGAACGGTGGGCTTCACCGCACTCCCCGGCGCCGCCTGCGTCCCCTGCTGCACGACAAATTCGACCAGCCGCACCTCTTCGCCGACCACGTCCTGCTGCGCAGGCTGCGGGTTTTCCGGATCAGTGCCGGTGCGAACTTTCGCCGAGCGATTGCGCGTCGACTGCACGGCAGGCTGCGCCAGGATCGCGATCCATTTCTCGTTTCCCACCGGAGGCAGGTAATCGAGGATGCCGATATCAACCGCTTCCTCGAGGGAATAGATCGCATCGCTTTTCCAGAGCTCGCCCGGCGCGATGGTGATCGATTGGCCGCCTCCAGCGATCGTCACCGTGAACCGCGACCAGTGCGAAGGGAAGGCGATCGCCCCGCCCGTCAACGCGTCCGCGTGTTCCCGCGCAGCCCGGCCGATGCCCGAAAACACGGCGCCTGTTGCATACTCTTTGTCAGCGATTAGGACGTTGCGCGTCATGCCGAAAGCTCCAATCTGTCTATAAATTGCCCGGTGGACAGGACATCCGCCGTCGACGGCGCATCCCCCGTTGTGACTGGTCGCCGCGCATCGAAGTGGCAAGCAACCGCGATCGCCGGCCCTTTTGCGGCACGCGCCGACGCTAAAGCTCGATCTATTGGCTCGGGATCGGGCGGCGCCACGGCCGCGTCACCAATCGCGTCGCCGCCAACCGCCATCGCCTCGGCATTTTCGACCAGCACGACCAGCGTGAGATAGTCGGCCGTGAACGCGTGTTGATTTACCCGGCGCGATCCAGCCGCCGTATCGCCCACGATGAACGGCGCTGGATAGGCCAGCGCATGCACCAGCGAGGCGTCGACATAGGAAAGATACCGCTCCAGCCCGAGCCGCGTGCCGACAAGGTCCCCGAGCCGCTCGCCAGGATAAACAGGATGCAACCCGGCATGGTGCGCGATGATTGCGCGCTTGCGCGTCTCGGCCCAATCATCGAACCAGAGCCGCACCCCATGATGCGCCGCCAGCCAAGGCAAAACATCGGCAGCCGCCGAATAGGGATCACGCTGAACGCGAAGCGGAACACCAGGCTGCCGCGAGAGCACATCCGCAAGAGCGCGCTCAAAATCCGATGCGTTGGGAGGCAGGAGATCAGCCGCGCTCATTTTACGCGACCTCCACAGTCAGCGTGCGCAGGATCGGCGCCGAGTAGGGCTCGGCAGCAAGCGCCACCGGAGCCAGATCCTCGACCGAAACAATCGAAACACCATCGCCATAAGCCGCGCCCTGAAGGAGCGCAGGCGGAACCGCCGCACCGATGCGCTGTCGCGCGACGCAGACCGATCGGACCCGCCGCTCGGCCTCGATGCGCGCCAGCTCGCGCGATGGCCCATCCGTCGCCGCAGGCGTCACACGAAGATGCACGTCATACTCGACCCGATCGGCCCGCACGACAAAACCGCCAAGCCCGTCAGGATACGCGCCGCCACCAAAAGCAGCGTCGCGGATCGCGTCGATCGCTGCGCCCAGCGCGTCCTCATAGCCCGCGCCCAAAACGACAAGATCGACGTCGCCATCCCGGCCGTGAACGCTTGGCCCGATCACTGCGGCATCCGTCAAATCCGGCGCGGCCGAATAGGCCCAGAAAGCCAGCGCGCCCCGGCTTCCTGCGCTATAGCGCGAGAACGACAGAAGATAGCGATTGAGCAGCTGCGCATCCGTCTCCAGCACAGCCGGATCGACGCCCTGCGCCGCCTTCACGACCGCGCGCACGATACCCTGCCCTGCCGCCAGCGCGTCCAGATCGGAACCGACAGCCGTCGATGCAAAAAGCGCCTGGGCGCTATCATTCACCCGCTGACGCAGCAGGAGCTCGCGATAAGCGACCGCCTCCATCAGCTTGAGAACCGGCTCGCTCTCCAAGGCGGCCGAGAAATCCGGATAGCGAGCCTGGAAATCCGCTTGGATGGCAGCCAAGATCACCTCGTAGTCGAGGCTCTCAACAACGCCAGGCACCGGCAGACCAGCGACATCCGCCGTCAGCCGCTTGTCGAAAAAGGCCGCAGGATTGGTCATCAGATCACAATTCCCTCTAGCGAGATCACCCGACCATCCGGAACATAGAAAGCGCGCAGAAGCAGCTCCAAGCGGCCCGGCTCCGCGCTGGTGATTTCCACCTGCTCGAGCTGAACGCGAGGTTCCCACCGATCGAGCGCCTCGGCCGTCGCGGTATAAACCTCCAGGACCGTCGAGCGATTGATCGGATCGTCAACCAGATCATACAGCCGACTGCCATAGTCGCGCCGCATCACCCGACTGCCAATCGGAGTGGTCAGAATGTCGGTGATGGACTGGCGCAGATGGCCAAGCCCGTCCAGCACCGTCCCGTTTGATGCGTTCATGCCAATCATGGCCCGATCATCGGCGCGCGCCCGGCTGCTTTCCTCTGGCGGTTTCCCCCGCCGAGCCTTAGATGGGCTCGCCGGTGTTGCCGCCCCCAGGCTGCACGCCAGAATGCAGATGATCGTCGCCGATATTGCTCTGATTATGGGTAACCGACCCGCCCTCAACAGACAGACCAGACGCGGAGACTGTCACCGACACGCCCCCAACGCGCAGAACGATGCTCTCAGGCTCAATGATGAAGCTGGCCTCGCCAAGATGCACCTCGACCGCCTCCCCTGCCCCAGAAGGCGCCGGAATGTCGTCCTGAAACGCAGCACCAAGGATCACGCCCTGCGCGGTCTCGCCGCTCTCGGCCAGAACCCAAACCTGCTCGCCAACAGTAGGCGGCGCCCAGATCCGCGCAGCGCCAGCGCGCATCGCCATAAATGGCAAATCCGCGCTTTCCGTTTCGGCCCCGAATGTGACCTTTGCCCGCGCAGCGCCAGGATCGACAGAAACGATCCGGCCCACGCGAACCATGCTGGCCGAGCGCCGCGCGCTTTCCCCCGCCTGAAAACTCACGGATCGACCTCGGGCGCAACTTGAGAATACTCGCCCACATTTTCCGGCCCAGTCTCAGGCTCCCACCCGAGATAGACGGTGGTCGGCACCGACAAGGGACAATCCCAGACGGACGGCCCGAGATGCACAACCTGCTCCCACTCGACCACCCAGACCTCATACTGATCAAGGTCCGGATCGAACGGATCAGGCCCGATGATCGTCACGCGCGACGGGCCCACCGGCATCCCCCATCGATTGAGATGCACCAGGTGGCCCAACTGCCCAGCGCCCTTGCGAACTTGCCGGTGAACATCCGCTGATCGAAAGCCGAGTATCAGCCGCGCGCGCCAACGCGTGAGAACCGCCAACTGCTCGGTGCCAGGGTCGCGCTCCGAAGCCGCCTCCATGTCCTCCAGGTCCACCAGGATCGCAGGCAGATCGAGCGCCGTCCGCTCAACGGGATACGCCTGCACCGAAGCGACGGCAGGCATGCCGGCGGCGATGCCAGCGATCACCGCATCATGCAGAGCGTCCAGATCAATCTCGGTTTGCGCGTTCATGCCCCACCCACATCATAGATCGTCCGCGCGCGGATTTCGGCGCGGAAATTGCGGAAAAAGACGTCCTCGATTTCATCAAAGACCTCGTCCTCGATAAAAGTCTGGGCTTCATCCTCGATATCGAGCCGCGCCTCCGCGATCGGGTAGCGCGACTTTCCGACCCGGCGCATCACGGTGCGCTGGCCCTTTGTGTTCTTGGCGACAAAACCGCCAGACACCGATCGGCCCGCGACAGTGGCCCCTTTGGCCGTCTCGCGCGGCCGCCCCTTGAATGCCGAGGCCCGCAGATCGTTAAGACCGAACCACATCCGGACCCCGCCCAGATCGGACCCGCTGCCGCGCTTGAACTTGAAGCCCTCCATGCGCTTTCTGAGCTCCGATGCCGAGCGCAACCCCAGACGAGTGCGCAGCCCCTTGCGCGCCTGGGTTTTCATGTTGGACGCTGTGCGGCGAAGAGCCCGAGAATACGCGTAGCGCAGCTGCTTTTCCGTCGCGCCAAATTCGTCGGCGATCCGCTGCATTTCAGAGCCGTCGAAATCAAAATGCAGCACCGCCCGCCTCCTGCTTCACCAGCTCGAGAGTAGCCATGCCCGTGCCGTCCGACTTTGGCCCGCCCAGCGCGATATACTCGACACCATCGATCGTGACGCCGTCGCCCCGCTTGATGCCCGAAAGCGCCTGCTCAGTGGATTGGAAGCGCGGCGCAGAGGTGTCCAAGCGATATTCGCCCAGCTGCGCGTCGAGGAACGGATCATCGAAGATCCCGACGATCGAACGCGAAACGCCCTCCGCAGGAGTGACGATCGCGGTAACCGCAAATTCATCAAGCTGCAGGAAGGCGTCCAGGTTTTCCCAGGATGGCGACGGCACGGCCGTCAGCCCTTCGCGGTTTTCGCGTCAGCTGCCTCTTTCGCCTTGGCGTCGGCTTCCGCTTTCGCCTTGGCGTCAGCTTCGGCCTTGATTTCGGCTTTCGACTTCTGGTCGTCGGCAGGGTCCTCCTTCGACAACACAACCTTGCCCGCCTCAAGAAGCGGTTTTGCCTCAGCTTCAGAAAGAGTGAGCGACTTGCCAGGCACGCGAATTTTGCCGCCGTGGACAAACGCCTTCGTGACTTTACACACGTGAGTTTTAGCCATTTTTCAGGTCTCCAGTTTCCGGATTTAAGCGCCCGGCCGCCCGAAGGCGACCAGGCTACCCCAGGGAGGTGGGATTAGGTGGCGTCCGAGCCGTAGCAGAAGCTCTCGACACGGCGCAGGAGGATATCAACGTCCTGCATGGTGACGATCCGCAGACGGCCCTTCTTCGAATTCGAGTAAGGATCGACGGTGATGTCGAGACCGCCCCACATGCCGACAATCACGTCCGACCAGTTACCGAAGAACAGATCACCAGGCACAATCTGGTTCGTGACCTCGGCGCCGTAGCCGTTGACCGTGTTGCCCTGCTCCCAGATCGGCGCACCGTTGGAACCGCCAAACTTCTCGGTAGTTTTCATATGGCCGCGCATGGCAGAACCCATCGCGTATTTCATCGAATTAACGTCCGCGTTGTCGGCGGAAATCGCGCTCTCCATCGCGACCACCTCAGCATAGGTGGGCAGGCTATTGCCTGGTCCACCCGCATCGGCGGCGCCAGCGCCACCAAAGTCGACAGCGTTGATGCCGGAGTAGTTTGTGATACCCTTGGGCTGATCGCCAGTGCCGCTGCCATAGAAACCTGCGGTATCGATGGTCAGCGCCAGAGCGGTAGCAAGATCGCGACGAACCAAGCTCTCCATGTCCATCGACGCCTGCTTAAGCAGCTTGCGTGTGATCTCGGAAAACGCAGCAACGGTTTTCGGCGACATGGAAAGCTGGCCGAGCTCGAGGTTATCCTCTGGCGCATCAGCATCCTCACCGATCCAGTAGCCCGAGGCACCCGACGCCTGAAGCGGGATATCCACATTGCCGACCAGACCGTTAAGCGGAGTGGCCAAGCGCATGAGGATCGCCTTATTGCGCAGCATTTCGATAAACGACTGCGAAAGCAGATTGGTGGCGATCGCGTTCCCGCCGGTATCACCAGCCGCCACGCCGCCAGTGCCGGTATTGACCGCACGCGTCAGCACATCAGGCGGAACCATGATGCCCTCGGCCGACCGGCCCATCGCCTTTGCAGCAGCCTCGGAGGCTTCGAATTCAAAGGCCGCGGCTTCCTGCGCGCGGCGATTGGTGGGATCGGACAGCGCGCGGATAGCGCGGATGAACGAAAACTGGTCCTTTTCCTGATCGGTCAGGCCAATGTTGCCCTCGTCACCGAGCGGCCCCTTGGACCTCTTACCGCCATCGATGTGATCGAGCAGCGCACGCTGGAACTCGTCTGCGCCTTTACCCTCCTTCACAAAATCCCGCGCCAGATCATCGGCGCCATATTTCTCGCCCATTTCCATGATTGTGCGAACACGCGTGCGCTCGGCCGTCGAACCGGTGGCGTGCGCCTGGCGCGTGCCCTCTCCCGCCTCCTCGATGGTTTCCAGAACCTCGGTGATTTTGCCATCACCATCCACCATTGCGCGGACGAGATTGCCCGCGCTGTCCCGCAAAATCTTTTCCATAGCTTCACTCCGTTTTTGAGACTGCGCGGCACCAGCGCCGCTCGCTTTTGTGGCCTCAGTATCCGAGCCAAGATCGGCCGCATCCTCTGGCGGTTTCCCCTCGTCCATTTCGCGGCCGACCCCGACCGAGGGGTCAGCAGCAACAGCGACGATCGAAACCTCGAAAGGCTCCCAATCCTTGACGGTGACCAGATCGGCCTGCCCCGCGCGCTCCTCGACCTCGATCTTGTGGACCAGATACCCGACCGACACATGCCGCCGGATGCCGTCGATCACGTCGCGGAAGATTTCCTCAGCGCGAACCCCGCGCCCGAATTTCACCAAGGCCCGGCCGCGCTTGTCAGCATCGATGCGCGCGCTCTCGACAACGCCGATCTGGTCGTCCCAATCATGGTTGACCAAGAGCGCCGCGCCACCCTCCATCCGCGCCATACGAACCGAAGCCGGATCGTGCGAAAGCACCTCAATACCGAAGAACCGCTCGACCTCGATCTCCGAGGAAAAGGCGAGCTCGACGGTGCGCGCGTCCTCGTCAATCTCCCGCACCTCGGCCAGCCGCGACAGACCGCGCCGCCCGCTTTCGCCCGCCGCGTTGATCTGTTCGACGGTAACCGCCCGAGTGAGAGAGCGCCCGATCAGATCAGCTGCCGTCCGCACCCGAGCCCCCGTCGCCTTGATTTCCGGCACCTTGACCGGCTGCGTTTCCTGAGCCATTGGACCCCTCCGAATTTTGAAGCACGACCGTGTTGATGATGTCCTCGGGAATGCCGGCCGCGCGCATGTCCGCGATATCCCGAGCGATGTCGCGCCAGACCGTTTGCGGATCTTGGCCGCGATCACGGATGATCTGAGACGGCGACATCAAAAGGTTATTTTTCGCCAGGACGGCCGCTTTCACGTCCGCATTGGGATCGATCCAATCCCAGCGCCGAGGCTGCCAGGTGACCTCCGAGAACTTGTCGACCTTGGCGGCCGGCAGAGGCGAGCCGTTCGCCTTGATCTGACCGGCCGCAAGCGACCGCTTGATCCAGCGCGCGAAGATCTCCGAAAGCAGGCTTTCGACCACCCACTCCTGGAGATCCTTCCAATGCTCGCGTTCATCGAGCGTGCCCTGGCGGATCGAGGAATAATTCACACCCTCAAGATCGCTGGCCAGATTGTTGTAGGCGACCCCGAGCCCGGCAGAGATGCCGCGCAGCTGGTGTTTGGAAAAGCCCGCGAACTCACCCGAGGGATAGTTGGGATCGTGCGACTTGAACCGCGCGCCCGCCGGCAGCTCATGATAGACACCGGCCTCGCTTTCGATTTCGAGCTCTACCGCGTTGCCTTCATCATCAACGGCATCGGGCCCGTAGCCTTCCTCCCATTCGAAAAAACCGGTCTTGTTCGCGCCCTCGCGCGCATTGACCAGCGCCGCGTTTTCAAGCTGGTTTAGCTGCTGCATGCGCCAGAGCGCCGTGGCCGTCCAAGGCAAGCCACGCTTCTGGCCGACCAGGTCCGTGATAAACGAATGGATGATCTCGCCGGCAGGCACGCGCACGAACGAGCGGCCGCCGTATGTGTAATCGCTCTCCTCCGCTTTCAGCGTCGAAAAGTAATAGCCCGTAGGCCGGCCGAACTTATTAAACTCGATCCCGTGCCGGATAAATCGCCCATTCGGCAGGCTGACCTCGTCCATATCGACAGGGCACCGCTGCGGATCAATCACATTCAGCGCGAAACCCCAGGGACCAGCATCCCGGCCGGTAACGATCTGCACAAAGAACTCGCCGTCACGCGCCGCCGTGACAACCGCCAAACCTTGGATTTGCCGCAAAGGCAGGCGCCCGGTCACGTCGCAATTTGCCGCTTTCGACCATTCAGCCCAGGCGCGCTCTATTGCATCGTTCGCAGAGCGATCGAGCGTGCCGCTTGGGTCTTTCGCCTGCGCCTGCAGCTGCACACCGCGCGGCCCGATGATATTCTGCCGGGCCATGCGAAGGAACGCCTTGGCATGGTCGTTATTCGCCGCCTGCTCGCGCGACCGCGCTACCAAAACGCGCTGATTGCGGCGCACCACATCGTCGGCGGTCAAAGGTGTTGTCGACCAATTGCCAGTCAGACGATCCGAAGCGCCGGCATCAAAAAGCCGCTTAGCCGTCCCGCCGCTACGCCCGAGCTTCCCGCCGCTCTTTTTCGTGACCTTCGGCACGCTGCTCTCGACCAAGACCGGCTCCGAGCGCGTCTGCGCTTTGCGTTTTCCGAACAAACCCATCAGCTGAACCTCACGCGATGGATGCGGCCCAGGATTTTACCCGCCCTCGCCGCAGCCGCAGAATTGACCTCGGCCCGATACCGATCGCGCAATTTCAATAGGTCCGCGATAGGCGTCCGCGAGAGCGAGCGATTGTTGATCGAATAGCTTTCTTGATCGACCGAAGCCCGGCCCTCGATCACCGCCTCGATAGCCTCGAGCACCCGCTGCGCGTGCGACCGGCCGTCATAGGCGCCCGTGACCGCCGCGATATCCGCCAGGATTTTTGTTTGACCCTCGCCCAGGAGCACAACATCACCCCCGCCGCTGGCGCGGATTTGCCACCAATAGGAACCAGGCGCCCAAGCGCCTGTCGCTGCGGCCTGCGCCAGAAAGGTATGATCATCACCCACGCCCGTGGCGATCAGATCGATCACAGTCGGCCCGCGCAGCACCAAAGACAGCTCCCAATCCGGAGCCGGATATTCGGCGAAAGACAAAGGCACGCGGAACGTGATGCCCGCCGCGATTTCAGATGGTATCAAACCGACCACAGCCCACCGTTTCCCTATTTACGGCGGCGCTTCTTCGATTTGCCACGCCAGACCCGCTTTGCACCAGCATCGGTGTCAGCCGCGTCGGCTTCCTCTGGCGGTTTCCCCGCGAACCGCACGGATGCGGCATCCTCAACCGGATCGCCCCCGGCCTCCTCGTCCTTTGGCACCAGCCCGCGCACCAGGCGCGGCACGTTGGGATTGATCAATTTCAGGGCCGCATAGGCATAGACCCGGCAATCGAGCGCCTCGTTACGATCCCGCGTCTTGTGCCATTCCCGCACCTGGAAGCCCCGCGACAGCCGCGTGCGCAGCGCCTCGGCCGTGGCCTGCGCGAACCATTCCGGCGCGCGACTGTCAGGCACATGGCAAAAGCCCGGCCCAGGCTCGGCGATGCCGAACCGGCGCGCGACGATCAGCTTTGCCTCGTCCACACCCACCGAGAACAGCTGGATCATGCGCGCGCGGCGCGATCGGACCCGGCTGGGCGCGGAAACAACCGGACGGCCCCAGCCGCCTACACCTTTCACGGCAAAGAGGCGCCGCCCCGTCTTGCCCCGCGCGTATTCATACGCCGACTGCGTCAGACCCTCGCCACCGCCCGTGTCGAGGCAAGCCCCGGCGATCGACAACTGCGCGCCCGAGGCGTGCTCGAAAGTTTCCCCGAGCACCGCGTCGAGCTCCTCCCAGACTTCCGGCCGCATCGGATCGCCATAGATCACGCGATAATCGACAGACCAGCTTTCCTCCCCGAGCCCCCAGCCGACCACCTCGATCTCCAGGCGATCCTGCTGCATGTCGATACCGGCCGTCAGCACGCCAACGCCGAGAGGCACCGGCGCGGCGAAGGGATGCGACCGCGCGATCAGGTCCGCGCTTTCAACCTGGTCGCCTTCTTCCTCCCAGGTTTCGGCGAGCGACACGTTCACGAAAGTCTGCAGATCCCCGGCCGCCTTCTTTTCGAGGAAAGACTGCACCACGTCCTCGAGGCGCCGAAAGCACGAATACAGCTCATTGAGATGAAAAGAGGCATGCCCGCGAAATGGCTTTTCAGCGATCCAGCCGGCGCCAAGGCTCTCAGCTGCACGGATCGCGGCAACCCGCTCGCCATCCGTCCAGACCACCCCGCACCCCTCACAGACATATCCCGCCGTTTCCGGCAGGTGATCGCCCTCGTCCGACTTCGACCATGTCACTTGAGCCCATTTCAGGTGCTGCAGCGCCTCGCAATGAGGACAGACGACATGGAAGCGGCGCATATCGCCCGCCTCGAATGCGCCCTCGATGTATGACGCGCCCTTGACCGTAGGCGTCGAGATTTCGAGCAGGAGGCGCTGATCGCCGAAGGTGGCCGCGCGCTGCCAGAGCAGAGACACCGGATGCCCCTCATGCGTCCGATCGTAGCCGTCCGTTTCATCGCAGACGATAAACGGCGCCGATCGGCCCCGCATTGTCTTAGGCGAGCCCGACCAGGAGAACATCAGGAAGCCGCCTGGGTAGCTTTTCATGCTCTGATTGTTGACGCCATCGCGGCCGCGCGGTTTGGCAAGGCGGTTTTGCAGCGCCTCGTTCGCCTCGACCATCGGGTTAAACTTCGTCTCGAGCCAAGTGTGCAGATCACCTTGCGAAGGCTGCAGCATGATCTGGCTCATCGGGTTTTCAGCGATCCGGAACGCCTGTGCGCAGAGCGCAGTCTGCGTTTTGCCCACCTGAGCACCCCACATCAGCGAGATCCGCGACACCAAAGGATCGACAGTCAGATCGAGCGGCAACCGCTGATATGGCGCGTTATCAAACCGCATCATGCCAGGAATTGCGTTGCCCACCGGGATATAGATCGCCCGCTCGGCCCAGACCGATGGCGCAACATCCGGAGGCGGCGCAAATGTCAGCAACGCCTCAGAGGCAATCCGCGTAGCGACGGCACCGATCGGCACAGGATCACTCACCAGAAAACAGCTCCTCGACATCAGTCTGCGCCGCCGCCGTCATGGCCAGCGCGATCTCGTCACGGATCACCCGTTTGATCGCCGCCTCGTCCGTCAGCCCGTTGATCCGCGACGCGATCCGCGCCGGTGTGTTGCCCAGAAGATTTGCGCGAACTTCGCCCAGGATCAGCTGCCATGCCCGCTTGACCTCGGACGCGTCGATCGCGTCGCCTGCGCGCTTCGCCGCCTCCATTTCAGCGATATCCGCCTCGGCTTTGGTCTTGCGCGCCTTTTCGACATGGTAATCGATCGAACCGCTGTCCGCAGGATTGCCCGCCGCTCGCGCCTGCAGATACCGGATATACCCCTGCACGGCCGCCGCCAGCTCATACCGGCCGCGCTCAGCCTTGGGCACGACGCCCTCCTTCGCCAGCTGCTGGACCCGCCGCTCGGTCAGCATCAACAGCTTGGCGATGATTTTCGCCGGATATGTGGGACTACCCGCCGAGCTCATGTGCCAGGCACCCCATCATCATCATCGATCAAAACCGGATCAAGAAAAAGACCGGACAAATCATCATCCGTATCAACAGCTTGGCGCCGGGAGCGAGGCTCCACAGGTGGCAAAGCCAAGAACCGATCAAAAACCGCCTGAATTATGGCCTGGTTATCGCGCGTGCGACCGCTTTCCTCCCAGAGCGCATCGAACCACTCGATGAAGAACGCACCGATCTCGGGCCCGACATCGATATCGAACTGCTCCGTGCGCAGGTTTTTGTTCAGGTTCATGGACGAGCGCATAACGGCCGTGCCGCGCTCGCCCTCCACGATGATGACCTTCGCGTGAACCGACAGGCACCGAAACGCATCCACGCCCAGAACCTGAATGAGCGGCCCGGCGAACTTTGGCGATTTTTCAAACGTGCCCCGATCGAGCAGAACCCGGCAATCCGTGATCCGGCCATCCATCTCGATTTCGCGCGCCCGCTCGACATCGTAGATCCCGGTGGTCCAGGTGGACAGCCGCACCCGCGCCGGCCCGAGCTCGTTAACCATGTGCTCCATCGCGTCGATCGCAGAGAACTGCCCAGCCGTCAGCCCGGTGACAGCGACGCCATCCGACAACGGCCCGATCGTATCGGCCGCCGTGCCAGTGCGATGGGCGACAAAGCGCACCTTGCGCGACGAAGTGCGCAGCGCGCGAGGCGGCCCTTTCTTCCGCTTTGGGTTTTTGTCAGTCACAGCCGCCCCACCAATTGAACAACCGGCGCAGGCAATAAGACCGGATCACACTGATAAGGGAAAACACCGCACCGATCGCGGCATGCTGGCCGAGGCTAGGGTAAAAGCCGAACAGAGGGAGCACGATCGCGTTTGCAGCGACCGCGAGCGAATAGCCAACCGCCAGGTTGACCAGAGCCTCGAGGAACGAACCGCGCCGCGACTGCACTAGGCATCCTCCACAACTTTCTGCCGCTTCGCCGCAACCGCGTCGAACAACTCGCCTGTTTCGGCCAGCTTGGCCTTCAGCCCAGAGAACTCCTGCCACCGGCGCACGATCACGTCCGCATATTTCGGATCGAACTCCATCAACCGCGCGCGGCGCCCGACTTTCTGGCAGGCAATGAGCGTCGAGCCCGATCCGCCAAACAGATCCAGAACCGTATCGCCGCGCCGGCTGCTGTTTTTCAGCATGCCCAGGATCAAGCCAACCGGCTTCATGGTGGGATGCTCGGCGGATTTCTTAGGCTTCTCGGCGCGGATCACCGAACCGACAAGCTCCTCCACATGCAGATCGGCCCCCGAGATGCGCAGCGTGCTCTCGCCAATCTCGATCTGGACGGCCGCGCCGTCACCTTCGACCAGGAAAGGCATGTCCTCGGCATCGACCACCGTCGTGTTTTTCCGCCCGCCATGCCACGAATGCGCAGCGCCCTCTTTCCACCCGTAGAGGATCGGCTCGTGCCGCCACTGGTAGTCAGATCGGCCCAAGACAAGCGCCGGCTTGACCCAGATCAAACAGCCCGAGAGTTTGAACCCCGCCTCGAGGAACGCCCCGCGAAAGTTGAAGCCCTCGGTGTCCGCATGCGCCACGTAGATCGGAGCACCCGCCCGCATGACAGCGAACGCCGAGACAAAGGCGTCGCGCAGGAACTCACGAAACGCGCCGTCGCCCATGTGGTCGTTCTGGATTTTCCCGGCCTTGCTCTCATAATTCACGTTATAAGGCGGATCGGTCCAGCAGCAGTCCACCGGGTCGTCACCGCACAGCTTCTCGACATGGGACAGCAAGGTGCTATCCCCGCACATCACACGGTGATCGCCAAGCACCCAAACATCGCCGAGCTGCGAGACAAACGAACCGCCGAGCCCCGGCGCATCATCATCGCCGGTCAAGCCCTCCTCCTCGAGGTTTTCCTCGTCCAGGAACAACGCGTCGATTTCCGAGGCATCGAAGCCGGTCAGGCGCAGATCGAAACCGCCGTCGCGCAGCTCGCCGAGCTCCAGCTTTAGCAGCTCCTCGTCCCAACCGGCATTCAGCGCCAGCTTGTTGTCGGCTATGATATAGGCACGGCGCTGCTCATCCGACAGGTGCGCCAGACGAAAGCAAGGCACCGTTGCCATGCCCATCGCTTTAGCCGCCATCACCCGGCCGTGCCCGGCGATGATGGTGTTATCGGCCGCGATCAGCACCGGATTTGTGAACCCGAACTCCTCGATCGATTGCGAAATCTGAGCGATTTGGGTTTCGCTATGCGTGCGCGCGTTCGCGGCATACGGGATCAGATCGGAAACCGCGATAAATTCCAACTGGTTAGGCATATCGGCCGCCTTGGAAGACTTAGGCATCACGACCCCCAAACGAAACGAAATGGCTTTTCAGAGCCACCCACAAATAAATTTTCGCGCGTAAACACACCCTCACTAGGCACCCCCCGCAGAAGGACCCAAAGTTTCTGGAGGCGCGAGCCGGAAGGTGATCGCGTAGCCAGGGCAGGCCGCCTCGAACAAAGCATAGGCCGCACCGATCTCCGCACGCGTGCGATCCGTGTCCGACCGCGACCGCGACGGCAGAGCCGCTCCCCATTCCTCGCACAAGGCTCGCTCAGTCTCGGTAGCCTCGCTCGTCGGATTGCGCGTCGCGCAGGCTGCCGCGAGCAACATCAACCCGCCTGCGCAGATCCGCAGCGCGGCCCTCGTCATATTCACGCCCATCGTCCTCGGCCTCCCTTTGCCCCGCTTTGCGGCCGCGCCCAAAGGCACGCGCCAAAGCAGCGACCAGGGCAAGAGCCCCAGCCGCCGCCGCCAATAGCCATAGCTTGACCCGGCCAATCATTCCGCACGCGTCCGCAGCATGCGCCAAAGGACGATGCCCAAGCCCAAAACCGCCAAAGCCGTAAAGCCGTAGGTAACGAGGTAGTCAGGAAGGACAGGCGCCGCCTCGTTGACGACCCTCTCTGCCGCGACCGCGATCGCCGCGACCGACGTGCCCTCCTTGGCCGCCTGGGTCTTGCGCGCAGGCTCGGGCTCGGGCGCAAATCGCGTCTCCCGAAGCGGGAACTTCTTCCCCCAAGACCGCGCCGGGCCGGTGTCGATATGCATAAAGCCCAAATGCGGATAATAGCCAAAGCCAGTGAAGCCGACCTCGCGCGCCGCTTCTTCGAACTCGGCGGGATCATGATTGTCCATGCGAATATCAAACGCCTGGCCGCGCATGTGATAGCTGCCCTTGGCGCCGCCAACGGATCGATTGTGCGCCGGATCGCGGTACGCCGAAGTGACCAGCATGGGCGCGTCAAGTTTAACCCGAAGCCGCTCGAGACGCTCGATCGCGTCGACCTCCAATTTAAGGCTGCCGTTGCCTTTCGAGGCGAGCTCGGCAGGCGTGAAATGCGCGTAAGGCCAATCCGTGGCCTCGCTCCAATGCGACAGTTTGATCATTTGTTTAGACATTGCGCCCTCCTTGGCTGCGGCGCCCTTTGCGCCCTCTAGGCTTTCGGCGCAGGAAACCGACTATGCCCGAGAAAATGTTGTGATCTGGATAAAAGGCAGCCGACCAAACCGACCAATCGCCGCGCTCCCGCAACGGGATCAGCAGCCACAGCAAGACCAGAAAATGATAAAGCCCGCGCAGGAACACCAAGCTGAAAAGCACATTCACGGCCGTGCCCGTCCAGCCAAACCAAAGCGGCCAAAGCCCAGGGAAAAAGCCGCGCATGACAGAAGGCGTGATCTCCCAATAGAACGATCGCGCCAGGTAAGCGATCACGACCAGAGTGATCCCGGCCGACAGCCGAAAGGTGGTGCTTTGCCCGCGCTCGACGGAATGAGGAGTAAAACCGCGCACAACCATCAATCCGCCAACGAGCGACGCCAAGAACAAAAACCACAAAATCACAACAGCGCCATCACTCCACATCCGCTCGATCCCGCTCCCGCTTCAAGTCCTCGATCAACGCCTCAAGGCGCGACGCGCGAACCTTTACCTCGTTGACACGCGCGCGGCGCTGGACCGCCAGCACATGCACTGTTTCATCCCTGGCATTAGGGGCAGGCGTTCGCCCGGTTAGCATTGCCCAGACTTCAGAGATCACGGCCGGACCCCCGCTCCAAAATTCGAGTGAGCGCGTCGATCGACTGATTGGCCGCGTCCGCGACCTCCCTGATTTCCTTGGAGCTGGCCTGCGCGTCGTCCACGCGCCGGTTTTGCACATCGACATAGGCCCTCCACAGATGCACCACCGCGAAAGACAGCCCCAAGATCACCGCACCAGGGATGCCATAGGTCTCGATGAACGCCGCTGTGTCCATTTTCGTCGCCCGCCGTAGGTTTTCCGAACCGCATCACGCGACCCTTCTGGTTGAATTTACCTTTTCACCGCGCCGGCGGGCCTCTGGCGGTTTCCCCCGCAGGATTTCGCGAACCCGGTAGACGGATAACCCTTCAAACTCCGCAATCTCGGGCACATCCATCCGAGCGACAGCCTCGTTAAGCAAAAACCCGAGCGACCGATTTCGCCAATCGCGCTCGATCGTTCGCAAATTGGATGTCTGCAGGATTTCCCCGCCGAACGCCTTGGACAAGAGCCGCGCCTTGTGCCACCCGAGAATGTCTACAAGATCGTGATCCATCGGCAGCGCCTTGGGCACATAGAAACAAACGCGCCAAGACCGACCGGTGGTACCGCGCATATTATTGATCAACCGGATCACAGCCCTTCGACCGATCACCTCCTCGAGCTCGCCCGCGACACCCGGTAAAGGCGGCAAGGGCTCCTCGCACATTTCCGAGGTTTGCAATTCAGCCAAGCGGCACCTCCTCCATTTTCAGGAGGATCGCGCCCTCGGCAGCGATAATCGCCTGGCGCATATGTGGATGATGATTGGCGGTGTAGAAGCGTAGCCCAGCCTGCAGATCATCGAGACCGGCATAGTTGGCTACCACCTCGCCGGTTTCGCTGTGCCAGATTTCCACATTTGCCAGCAGGACATCGCAGCGCATCGTCACGCTTTGGAACACCTGCTCGAAAAAATCGCAGCCGTCGCGCATCACACCGAAATCCCCCGCGCCCGAAGCTGGTCCGGAGTGACCAAGCCCAGCTCGACCATCCGCGTCGCGATTGCGGCAGGGAAACAACCCGGCGAAACGAACTTGCCCTCGTTGATCGAGCTCGCCCAGAATTTAGCCCGTTCATCGATCGAAGCCGGGCCCGGCCGTTCCGGATAAGCACTGGCCTCGCGCCAAGCGCCGTCTCTCAGCCAATTCTGTGCCTTTTTCGGGAAACCGCGTTGAACCTCTGGCGATGCCGCGTAGCGATTGGCCAGGACCACAAGCCGCGCCGGATTGGCCCCGAGCGCCAGCGCTTCGTGCCATTCCCGCCAGATGACATCACGTTCCACCGCGTGAGGATGCCCCTTGCAAAACAAATCGAATTTTTCATCAACACCCAGCGCCGGTGCGCTTTCGCGCGCCTGCGCCTTACTGGTTCTTCTTAAAGGTTCTCTTACAAGGTTAGTCTCCAAATTTTGGAGACTGCTTTGCCCGTTTTTTGGAGACGGCTTTTCGTCAGATTTGGAGACAGCCCCGTCTCCAATTTTTGGAGACAGCTTTTCTTCATCTGGTGAAAAGCCATCCTCAAACCCCAAAATGTAGAAGGTGGACATTTGCCGCTTTTTGCCATCATCGAAGCGCCGCTCGCGACGGATCAGCCCAGCGCCCTCCAGATTTTTAAGCTGGTTGTTCAGCGACGACACCGAGATATTGGCATCCGCCGCCAGCCGATCCTGCGATGGCCAGCAGCCGCCGCGATCAGGGTTGTGTCGATCCGCCAGACAGAGAAGGACCAGCTTCTCGGCAGGCTTTAACCCGCGCTGGGCGAAAGCCCAATTCGTCGCGACATGGCTCATAGGGACCACCCCTTTATGAGAGTTTTGAAACCGTGCTTCGCCAGCGCGCGCAGCGCATCATCGAGCGAGCGCACCAGCTCGTAGACAAAGCCCTGCGCCTCGACCGCCGCCTGAAAGGCGCGTTGATCGTCCGACTGGCGGCCGGTTTGAGATTTTACCTCGAGGAACAAAACGCGGCCCTCGGAGATCAACAGCAGATCCGAGAAACCGGGCCAAACGCCCATGCCGCGCAGGATCGACTGAGTGCGACGGGCTGCCTCGCCTCCGGCCGTGACCTCGTTGGCAGAATGGTGCAGCACCGCGCCAGCCGGCAGGATTGCGCGCAGACCGTTGACAATCTGCCGCTGGATATCCGCCTCGGGATGGCCGCGCCGCTTCATGTTAGTCTCCCGCGCGAAGGTTCTCGGCCGAAGCAGCCGCTGTGTTCACGCACTGCCGTGTTTCCATAGGGCCAACCCGAAGCCCCGGACGGGCCACGACCCGCATACGTAATTGGACTTTTACGGTAGACCCACGATAGCCAGCCTAAGAAATGCCCGCCCAATGAAAGCAGCGCCGGAGCGCCGCCGACTTCAATAACCGGACTTATCCAACGCCGCGCAAATCTGCTGCTGTGCAGCATGGCATAGGGTGTAAGTCCGGGTGCAAATCCGGGTTTAAGTCCCGAACTGGCAAAAAAAAGGGAGAAGCACACCACCTAACTGGCCTCCCCGAACAGCATCTGAAACGCCCGGTCACCATGCTCGCGCATTGCCACGGCCACATAGCCGCCGTTAGGCCCAAATTGGCCATTCCACCAGTTTCTGGCGGTTCTTTCAGAGACTTGGAACACACGCGCCACGTGGGCGATGTTGCGATAGTTTCCGGTGATGTAGGTGCACCAGCGCTCGCGGAACTCGCGGTGAACTTGGTAGGCATCATAGCCCACAGACGGCACGGAGGTAGGTCCGGTCGCCTCGACCGCGCTGATCGTGACAGGATCACCGCATGACGAGCCATTCACATAGATCACAACTGGAGAGCCGGGAGGGAGAGCGTTCATGCGGCAGCTCTGCGCTTTCGGTTCTTGTAGTTTTCGGGAGGGCCTTCAGCCATGTGAGCGCGAACCCGATCGACCACAGCCATGGTCGGGCTCGACTGGTTTGCTTTCCAAGCGGCCCACTGACCCCAGCCAGCCCCCACTGCATCGCGCAAGAGCTTTTGCGGCTTGATGCCCGCACTGGCGCAGTATGCCTCAATTTCCAAAATCAGTTTTTCCATGGCCCGTTTTATGGGAAAGTTTTCCGCTTTAGTAAAGGGATTTCTTTCCTATCGCCAACACCCCCGCCATGCGGCAGGAGATAGAGCATGGAAGATGACGCTTTTGTCATGGGTTTGCGGCGGGTTTTCGAAGAGAACCAGGACCGCCTAAAGCCAGCCAGGGTGTCCGCTGACGCCGGGCTGGACAAGTCCACGATTCGAAAGCTGCTGTCTGGTGGAGCTACTTCTCCGAAGACTTCGACAGCGTACCAGATTGCCCGCGCCCTAAATATGACGGTCGAGGAAATCATCGCTTATGGGTCAGGCAGCAAGCTGTCCTTTCCTACCGTCAGTATTGCCGGACGGGTAGGAGCAGGAGCACAAGTGCCTGTCTTCGATGCGTATGAAAAAGGGGATGGCCCCCAAGTTGTCTGCCCGCCGGGCCTAAGCCCGCATGACATTGTCGCCGTCGAGATCGAGGGTGAAAGCATGGAGCCGGTATATTCCGCTGGCGATGTGCTGTTCTACACCCGTCAGACACATGAAGGCGTCCCAGCGGAGGCTCTGGGCCGACGCTGCGTTTGCGAGGATGCGGACGGCGACGGATGGGTGAAGGTGGTTCGCGAAGGCCGCAATCCCGGCACTTTTGATCTGCATAGTTTCAACGACACGACCGCTCCGATGTACGGTGTGCACCTTAGGTGGGCCACGCCAGTGCGCTTACACTGGCCAGCGGATTTGGTGAGGCGGGTATGAATTTTCGGTTTATAGTAATAGGAGCTGCTTTGTGGTAGACAAAAAGAGACCTTCGAAGTCGTCAGACGTGAAAAAGCCGACGCCCCGTGATATTTCAAAAAATTCTGAGAAGGGCGGCGCCCGCAGCAATTCTTTTAACGTGTCGCCGACCAGACCAGCGCCGCGGCGCGTGACTGATAAAGGAGAGGAGTCCAGCGAGTGAATATCGAAGATCAGTGGCACGAGATATCGTGTCACCTGCAACGATCAGTTCGGTACCACCGCGCACGGGAGCGCTTTTTCGAGAGCTGGTCGAACGGCATCTCGGTTCTTTCGCTCCTTGCAGGATCTTCCGTTGTTGTCTCCATTCTTGCTGAATGTCCGCAATGGATTGCATTGGCCTCTGGGGGTATTGTTGCTGCGCTGCAAGCATTTGATCAAGTTTTCAGGCTTGGAGCGAAGGCGCGTGACCACAACAGTCTCGCAGGGGAATTTTTGGCGCTGGAGCGTATTCTAGTGATGAAAGACGCGCCAAGTCTTGATGACATCCGCGAGTTGCGCGCGGAGATTTTAACCATTGAAGCACGCGAACCACCTGTGCGTCGCTATCTGGATCTCATCTGCCATAATCAAGTAGCTCGTGCCATGGGCTCGGATGATATCGAGCAGCTTAGTTGGTCCCAGCGTACATTTGCACAGTTCCTTTCCGGAGATACGGCGTTGCAACATCGCTCCAAGACTTGATGCTCCAGCGCCTGAAGCTGTTAAATCTATTAGAACGTCGCCGCTTCTACATGCCGCGCGCAACTGCAGTCTAGCACTGTGATTCTATTTGATCACCTCAAATAAAGGAAAACTTTCCCTTTACGCTTGACGTAGGAATGTTTTCCCCCAATAGTCACTCCATCAACACGCGATGGAGGCAGTCATGGCCACACAATCGATCTCTTATGGATCTGGCGGAAAACAATCGCCGCTTACGACCTATCAGGCCACTCTGGGCTTAGCTAAGTCGCGAGATCGCCACAGCGCCAACAATGGCGAGGACGAGAAAGACTGTCAGTCCAGGATTGCTGTAGAGGATGGTGAGCATCAACCGCACCTCCTTAAAAGGTTTCATTCCGCATTTTCCTTGTTCTTGCGGGATGAACTAGGTGGCGGTGTTTACAGCGCCGTCACCTTCCCCGCGGGCAAATTGTGCATGCACAGTTGCTCGTGGGGTCAAAGACTTCCTCTGGCGGTTTCCCCCACCAGTCGTACCGCTGATGCGCGCCATGTGCCGATCAGCAGAGCAATCGACAAGAGGCCGCTGACCACCTACCAGGCAGCCGCCGCCCAGCGCGACGCCCGGCCAGGGCGCATCCGCCGCGCCCTGCTGATCGCCGCTGCCATCGCGGCCACCATCCCTGCCGCTCAGATGGTCGAGCACGTCGCGCGCAAGACATCAGCGACGGTCGAGCTTGCCGAGCGCTGCCGAGGCATTCCGGCGTGTAACCCGCTCGAGATGGTAGCGCGCCATGACTGACCTCCGCGAATTGAAAAGGGAGCATGAGCGAGCGCACCGGATCATCGATGTAGTGACGATCGCCGGCATAGCCATTGGCATTGTGCTCGGCCTCGCGCTGGGCATGGGCGCCGTTCACATGATCGAAACTGCGCCCAGCGCCCAATCGGAGCGAAAGCAATGAATGCAAGGCACCGGACCGAGTGGCTACAGCAACCCGATCGATGACGAAATCCCCTTCTAGCGAATTGGAGAACCAAGTGAGCGAAGCCGAAGAAGCGACATACCGCGTGACCGCCGATGAACTGCGCCAGTTTGTCGAGCGCATCGAGCGCCTCGATGCCGAGAAAAAAGACCTCGCCGAGCAGCAGAAGGAAGTCATGGCCTTGGCCAAGGCTCGCGGATACGACACCAAAGTCCTGCGCAAGGTGATCACGATGCGCAAGCGCGACAAGGATGACATCGCCGAAGAAGAAGCCGTGCTGGAGATGTATCGCGAAGCGCTGGGAATGTGAGCATGCACGATACCACAAACCAGACACAGCGCATCCTGGCGCACCTGAAGGCGGGCAAGTCCATCGATCCGATGGAGGCGCTGCGCGAATTCGGATGCTTCCGCCTCGGCGCGAGGATCTACTATTTGAAGCAAGACGGGCACCGGATCGAGAGCGAACGCGTGCCCACCGATAGTGGCAAGCTGGTCGCGCAATATCGGTTGATCAAACAAGCGGAGGCACGCCCCAAATGAGCAACCTGAAAACAGCCAATCCCGAACGCCTCCGCGCCCTCGGCCTTTTCCGCCTTCTCGGCGAACGGCCCATGCCGGCGCCAGGCGTCGAAACAATGGCAGGCGCCCCAATCCCCATCGACGCCCGACTGACGATGCCAGACGGCACGACACTGACGCGCATCTTTGCAATCTCGCCCAGAACGGCCGCGTGCGACATCCGCAGCCAAGTGCGCGCCGCCATGAACCTGGACCCTGACATGCAGCGCGCCCGCATCGACAGGATCACCATCAGGCCACCGCGCAATGGCTGACAAGTTTCTGCACGGCAACGGGATCGAATGCCCGTCATGCGCGCCGCGCTGCGGCAAAGTCCACTGCCGCTGGTGCCAAAGCACCGGCCGAGTGCCCATCGATCCGGAGCAGATAATCGCGAACACGATCCGCGAGGCCCAACGCGACGGCCATACTTCAAACAGGAGCGTCTAGCATGACCGATCGCCCCATCATTTTTAGCGCGCCGATGATCCGCGCGCTTATCGACGGTCGCAAAACGCAGACGCGCAGACTGATCAAGGATCGTGGCTTCCCGCCCGAATACTGCGGTGGCCGCTACGATGACAGGAACGATCCAGAAGCATGGGGCTGGGAAGATCACGACCGGGGCGAGTGGATCACCCTTGATAAATTCCGCCACTATCGCTTTGTGCCCTACGCCCCCGGCGACCGCCTCTGGGTGCGCGAGGCGTTCTGGGAATGTGACGACTGCTCACACATAAACCATGTCGAGGGCGCTAATAGCGCTGGCATCGGTGACAGGAAGTGCTGCGCGTCTTGCGATGCGATGCTGCCGAAACCCAAGAAAAGCCCGATCCACATGCCACGCCGCGTCTCGCGCCTGACGCTTACCGTCACGGACGTGCGCGTGCAGCGGGTGCAGGACATTAGCCGTGGCGATGCGATGGATGAAGGCTGCCCATTCGCCAACATGGCCGATGGCCCAAGCCCGCGTGATTGGTTTCGCCACCTCTGGAACAGCATCCACGGACCCGACGCATGGGACCGCAACGATTGGGTTGCCGCCTACACCTTCACCGTTCACCGCCAGAACATCGACCAGATGGGCGGCGACGCGCCCGAGCCAATCCAATGAATGACGCCGACCGCGAAAACCAACGCGTGCTGCGCGCAGCCAAGGAGATCGTAGAGGATCGCGATCCGCGCGCGGATCTCGGCGAAGTGATGGTCACGCTGGAAGGCACAATCGCCTGCGTCCTTTTGGTAGTGATGGACGCCGATCACGAAAAGGCAGCCGGAATGCTGAACTTGGGCCTGGTCGAAGGCGTCGAAGCCCGGCTCGCACACCACGCCGAAAAATTGAACCACCGAAAGGCAGATAAATGAGCACCCCGACCGCAAAACAGTATGCCGAAGCCCTGACGCCCAGCGCAGAGACAAAAGCCGCCTATATGGGCGAATTCACCATGCCCTTCCCGATGGTCGAGGATGACGGCGAAGAATACGTCCGCATGGTCAACGTGCCGTGGACGACGATCAAAAAGATTATGGCGGAGATAAAGACACGCGCCGAAACCCACCCCCAAGGCGATCCCGTTGAAGAGGCGGCGAAAGTGCTGCTCGAGTGCTGGGATGCCGCAATGGCGGGAGAAAGACCGGACGCCCACATCAATCTAGCGATAGGCGCCGCATTCGGAGCGGCAGCGTATGACCACGCCGACAATCACGATCAGGGAGCCGCCGCCATGATCCGCGCGCTTCTGCTGGGCATCACTGACCCATTCCACTCCGATCTGGACTACCTGCGAGCCAATGCCATCACCGCGATCAGCAAACCGTAACCCAAGGAGAACACCGTGAGCACAACCCACCCAGATCCCATCATGGTCCGCGTCTCCAACGCAAAAGCCGCCTTCGGTGTTCACCGCGCGACGCTTTATCGCTGGGCCGCCGACAATCACATCACGATCCACAAGCGCGGCACGATGTCCTTTGTGGACCCGGTCCAGGTGAGAAACTTTATCATGGGCCTGGGGGAGCGAATGGGGGAGCAGAAAACCCTTCGCCCGAAATGAGCAGCAAAATAAGGAGAAATTGGTGCTGGCCGAAAGCACCGAAGTCGCCGCCGTCATGCTGTCCAAGCTGGACGTGACGCGCGCCGCCGATCTGCTTAGCCGCCTGCCCGGCGACGTTGCGCGCCGCGTGACCTTCGCGGTATCGCAGACCGACGCGGTGACACCCGGCGCGGTGGATCGGATCGGCCTTGCACTGGCTGCGCAGCTCAATGACATGCCCGAAACAGCGTTCAACGAGGGCCCGGCCAGCCGCATTGGCGCCATCCTCAATTCCACCTCCTCGACGCTGCGCGACGACGTGCTGACTGGCCTCGACGCCGAGGATCAGGCATTCGCCGAGCAGGTCAGGCGCGCGATCTTCACCTTTGCCAACATTCCGGCGCGCGTCGCGGCCACGGATATGCCCAAGGTGACGCGCGAGGTGGATCAATCGGTGCTCGTCGTGGCCCTTTCCGCCGCCTCGGCGGGCGATCTCGCCGAGGTCGCGGAATATATCCTCAGCAACATTTCGCGCCGCCTCGCCGACGCCATTCGCGAGGAAATGGAGGAAATGGGCCGCGTCAAGACCAAGGAGGGGGAGGAGGCGATGACGCAGGTCGTCAACGCCGTTCGCCGCCTACAGGCAGCGGGCGAGATCACGTTGGTGCAAGCCGACAGTGAGGAGGAGTGAGACCCTCATACACCGTGCATGGCCGAGCGCCTTGTGCCTGCGCCTTGTGATCATGCGGGGGGCGCTTTATGTCTGCCGGACCCGATCCCAGCGGCGAGGCCCCTGATGAGCACTGACAAAGATCCCGCCAAAGACCCGCTGATGCAGCGCGCAAGCGAGTATACCGTCAATCTGGCGCTGCGTGCGCTGATCGGGCTGGCTGGCCTCATGCCTTATCGCTGGCGAATTCCGGCGCTGGGGTGGATGACATCACGGCTGGTCGCACCGCTGGCCGGCTACACGGACCGCGTGCGCGAAAATCTGGCGCTCGCCATGCCCGACTTGCCGCAGGACGATGTACGCCGCCTGATGCGCAGCGTGCCCGACAACGCGGGCCGCAACATGATGGAGATGTTTTCGGCTGCCGAATTCTCGGGCCGGGCGCGTCACTCCCCCGTCACCGGCCCCGGCCTGCCCGCGATTCAGGCCGCCCGCGCCGAAGGCCGTCCCGTGATTTTCGTCACCGGGCATCTGGGCAGCTTCAACGCCGCACGCGTTGCCATGGTTCAGCAAGGCTTCGAGATGGGTGTTTTCTACCGTCCGATGAAGAACCGCTATTTCAACGTGCATTATACTCACGCAATGGGCTCTCTCAGCCAGCCGATGTTCGAACAGGGACGGCGCGGCATGGTGCAGATGACCAAGCATCTGCGCAGTGGCGGTGTATTGGCCATTCTGAACGATCTCAACGCCCATGGCGGCGTGCCGCTCGATTTCTTTGGCCAGCCCGCGCTGACATCACTTGTCACCGCCGAGCTTGCGTTGAAATTCGACGCGCCACTGGTGCCTGTCTGGGGAATACGGCGCGAAAATGGTCTGGATTTCGACATCCACGTCGAAGAGCCCATCGCCCCCGGCGATCCCGTCGAGATGACGCGCGAGTTCAATGCGCGGCTGGAGCGGCAGGTGCGCGCGCACATGGACCAATGGTTCTGGATCCACCGCCGCTGGAAGGACGGGACAGGCGACATGGCCGATCGCGGTGCGGCGCGCATGGCCGAGATGCAGGGCGGCGCCGACCTACCGCAGTAGGGCGGCCGCCTCGACCTTGCCATGGCCGGGACGCTGCAAGATCACGGCCAGATGCGCGTCCTCGGCCGCGCGTACCTTCATCGACAAAGGCTCCGCCGGATCCCAACGTCCCAGCTCGGTTAGATCGGTCACGATGTTGATGTAGGAAAAGGTGTGGCCCGCGTTCTCGCCCCGGTCAATGGAAACGGTCTGCTGCGGAATATAGTGTGCCACCTGCACGATCAGCGGCGCATCAAAGCCGTCATCCGCAGTGGCCGAGATCGTCATCTGCCCGTCCTCGCGCGTCAGTTTCAGCGCGACGGCTGCCGGCGCAGCAAGATGCTTGTCGATCAGCGCGTCCACATCCTTTGACCGGTTGCCGACCACATCATGCACACCATTGATGATCATCTGGGGGGTGTAGACCGTGTCGCGCCCCCCGGCGACGGCATAGCCATACTGCCGCTTGGTATGGGCCGCCTTGCCGAAGAGGTCGTCAAAGAGATAATCCCAGTAATCCACATGAAGCGCCAATGCGATCACGTTATCACGGGCGGCCAGATCATGAAGGAACGCGTCCGCGGGCGGACAGGACGAGCAACCTTGAGATGTATAGAGTTCCACCAGAACCGGCCGGTCAGCGGCGCTGGCGGCGAACCCCGGCAAGACCGAAATTGCGGCAACCATTAGATAAGAGGTGATTTTCCGCATCCTGCCCCCGCGGTAGCGACCTGTCGGTCAGATGCCCGAAGCTAAGCGCAGCGCACCTGAAACACCAATCAAGGTTTCGTCAGAGTCGTGACAATGATTCAAGTTGCAAACATTCGACGTGCGCTTTGGTGTGCAATAGTATACAAAACTTGCAATGTTCACTTGATCGCCGTTTTCAAATGCGCGAGAACCTTGAACAGTCGCACTTCCGCGCCTGCACCGCAGGCGCTACTGAGGCCCGAATGCAACGAAATGGCCGCTTCTGGCGTTTTGTTTTACTGGCCCAGTGGCGCCGCCTGCTTTCGCTGACGTGCAGAACGCAGCCATTTTCGCACGGCGCATTCCGCGACGTGCCGCCACCGTTTCGATGACCCGAAAGGATAGCCCAATGCCAATCAATGTGGGACATGATTCCGCCAAGACGCGCAAAACCCTGAAATCCGGCGACCAGAGCGTCGCCTACTACTCGATCAAGGCCGCCGAAGAGGCTGGGCTGGGCGATTTTACCCGCCTGCCCGCCGCGCTGAAGGTCGTTCTGGAGAACATGCTGCGTTTCGAAGACGGCAAGACCGTCACGCAGGATGACATCAAGGCATTCTCGGAATGGGCCGAAAAAGGGGGCAAGAACCCCCGCGAGATCGCCTACCGCCCTGCCCGCGTCCTGATGCAGGATTTCACCGGGGTGCCTGCGGTCGTTGACCTTGCCGCGATGCGCGACGGTATCGTCGCCCTCGGCGGCAAGGCTCAGCAGATCAATCCGCTGAACCCCGTCGATCTGGTGATCGACCACTCGGTGATGATCGACGAATTCGGCAATCCGCGCGCCTTTCAGATGAATGTCGACCGCGAGTATGAGCGGAACATGGAACGCTACCAGTTCCTGAAATGGGGTCAGGGGGCCTTCAACAACTTCCGCGTCGTGCCCCCCGGCACCGGCATCTGCCACCAGGTCAACCTTGAGTATCTGGCCCAGACCGTCTGGACCGACACCGACCAGAACGGCGACGAAGTGGCCTATCCCGATACGCTCGTCGGCACCGACAGCCACACCACGATGGTCAATGGCGCGGCCGTTCTGGGCTGGGGCGTTGGCGGGATCGAGGCCGAGGCGGCCATGTTGGGCCAGCCCATCTCGATGCTGATCCCCGAGGTCATCGGTTTTGAGCTGACCGGCAAGATGACCGAGGGCACGACGGGCACCGACCTGGTGCTGAAGGTCGTCGAGATGCTGCGCGAAAAGGGCGTGGTCAGCAAGTTCGTCGAATTCTATGGCAAGGGCCTCGACAATCTGCCGCTGGCGGATCGTGCGACCATCGCCAACATGGCACCGGAATATGGCGCGACCTGCGGCTTCTTTCCGATCGACGACGAGACGCTGCGCTACCTCACGAACACGGGCCGCGACAAGGACCGCATCGCCCTGGTCGAAGCCTATGCCAAGGAGAACGGCATGTGGCGTGATGCGGATTACGCGCCCATCTATACCGACACCCTGCATCTGGACATGGGCGAAATCGTGCCCGCGATTTCCGGCCCCAAGCGTCCGCAGGACTACATCGCGCTCGACCGCGCGGCGACTGAATTTCACAAGTACATCAAGGGCCAGCGCAAGGCCAAGGATGGCAGCAAAAGCGCCGAAGGCCGGTGGGAAGCTGAGGGCGGGCACGTCGAGCCACAAGACATTCCCGGCGACGAGGGAACGCACAAGCGCGGCTATGTGACCGGCGACGAGGCGTATCAGATGCATGACGGCTCGATCGTGATCGCGTCGATCACCTCGTGCACCAACACGTCGAACCCTTACGTGATGATCGGCGCGGGCCTTGTCGCGCGCAAGGCGGCCGAGCGTGGCCTGAACCGCAAGCCTTGGGTGAAAACTTCGCTCGCGCCCGGCTCTCAGGTGGTGTCCCACTATCTTGAGGCGGCTGGCCTGCAAGAGGATCTGGACAAGATCGGCTTCAATCTGGTCGGCTACGGCTGCACAACCTGCATCGGCAACTCGGGTCCACTGGACCCGAAGATCAGCAAATGCATCACGGACAATGACCTGATCGGCGTGTCCGTGCTGTCGGGCAACCGCAACTTCGAAGGCCGCATCAGCCCCGATGTGCGCGCCAACTACCTGGCCTCGCCGCCGCTGGTCGTGGCCTATGCGCTGGTCGGCGACATGAATGTCGACATCACCACAGCGCCCTTGGGGCAAGACCACGATGGCAACGATGTCTATCTCAAGGACATCTGGCCGACCCAGGCCGAGATCGCCGAACTGGTCGAGGCAACTGTGACGCGCGAGGCGTTCCAGTCGAAATACGCCGATGTGTTCAAGGGCGACGACAAGTGGCAGGAGGTCGAAACCTCCGAGGGCGAGACCTATGACTGGCCCGCCCAATCGACCTACGTGCAGAACCCGCCCTACTTTCAGGGCATGTCCAAGGATCCGGGCACGATCTCGAACATCGAGAATGCCAGCGTTCTGGCTGTCCTTGGCGATATGGTCACAACCGACCACATCAGCCCGGCCGGCAGCTTCAAGGAAACGACGCCAGCGGGCGAATACCTGCGCGAGCGGCAGGTGCCTGTGCGCGAGTTCAACTCCTACGGCAGCCGCCGTGGCAACCACGAGGTGATGATGCGCGGCACCTTCGCCAACATCCGCATCCGCAACGAGATGCTGGATGATGTCGAGGGCGGCTATACGCTTGGGCCGGATGGCAGCCAGATGTCGATCTTTGACGCGGCCATGGCCTATGCCGAAAAAGACACCCCGCTGGTGATCTTTGGCGGTGAACAATATGGCGCAGGCTCCAGCCGTGACTGGGCTGCCAAGGGCACGGCCCTTCTGGGGGTAAAGGCAGTCATCGCAGAGAATTTCGAGCGTATCCACCGCTCGAACCTCGTCGGGATGGGGGTCATTCCCTTCGAGTTCATGAACGGCGACACGCGCAAATCGCTGGGCCTGACCGGCAAGGAAAGCGTTTCGATCAAGGGGCTCGACACGCTCAAGCCGCAAGACGAAGTGCCTTGCACGATCACGATGGAGGACGGCAGCGAGAAAGAGATCACGCTGAAGTGCCGGATCGATACGGCCATCGAGATCGAATATGTCGAAAATGGCGGCGTGCTGAACTATGTGCTGCGCGATCTGGCGAAATCCGCCTGATACCCGCCTGAGCCAAGACATGAAAACGCCCGCGGCCATCTGGCCAGCGGGCGTTTTTTATTGCGCGTTATCTTCCAGCGCCTTGTCCAGCGCGGGCCTGAAGCGCTGCTCGTAGTCGCTGCCGATCAGCGGGCCGGCATAGCGAAAGAGAACCGTGCCATCGCCCGCGACGATGAACGTCTCGGGCGGCGCGGTGACTCCCCAGTCGATAGCCGTCGCGCCCTTGNCAGCGGGCCGGCATAGCGAAAGAGAACCGTGCCATCGCCCGCGACGATGAACGTCTCGGGCGGCGCGGTGACTCCCCAGTCGATAGCCGTCGCGCCCTTGGGATCGAACGCATTGGCAAAGAACGGATCGCCGTCGTCGTTCAGATATTTCTGTGCCTGCGCCTCGCCATCCTTGAAGTTGATGCCCGCAACACGCAGCCCCTCGGCGGTCAGCTCCTTGAGCTTGGGGTGTTCGGCCCGGCAGGGTGGGCACCAGCTGGCCCAGAAATTGACGATCGTCACATCGCCGCTGCGAAGATCCGCGTCGGTCAAAAGCGCCCGGCCATCCAGCCCCTGTTCCGGAACAGGCGGCGCGGGCTTGCCAATGAAAACCGACGGCAGCGCATCGGGATCGCCCCGCTGCATACCCACGAAGAAAAGCCCCGCGAGGCACGCAAAGAGGACCGGCGGCGCGATCATCAGCGGAGATATCCTAGCCATTGCCACGCATCCTTTGCTCGAGCGATTCAAGTTGGCGGCGCACACGCCGTGCCCGCGCCATACTGAGCGCGCCAAGGAAACCCAAGAGGGCCAGCGTCACCCCGTATGAGCCCAGCACCGCAAACGCATATTTTCCAAGTTCGGGCATCATCATCCCATCCTTTCGCGGGCCAGCAACGCGCGCATCCGGCGCGCCCGGATTTCGGTTTGCGTGCGTATCAGAATCAGCGCGATGCACAGCAGGACAAACCCCGCGATGCACACCAAAAGCGGCAGGTAGAATACGTCTGCCACGTTCTCTTCCTTATCGAGGCTGAGAGATGCGCCCTGATGCAGGCCCTGATTCCAGAACAGCACCGCATAGCGGCTGAGCAGCGCAAAGACCGATCCGACGAGGCAAAGAACCGATGTGAGATCGGCCGCCGTGTCGTCATTCTCGATCGCGGACCAGAGCGCGATATAGCCAAGGTAAAAGAGAAAGAGGATCAGGAAGGATGTCAGGCGCGGATCCCACACCCACCATGTCCCCCAGATCGGCTGCCCCCAGAGCGCGCCGGTGACTAGCGCGATCACCGTCATCACGGCGCCCACCGGGGCAGCGGCGCGGGCGGCCAGAGCACTTACATGATGGCGCCGCACGATCCAGATCAGCGAGGCGACCAGCATCATCAGCCACGCGTTGATCGCCATCAGCGCCGAGGGCACGTGCAGGTAGATAATCTTGACGCTGGCGCCCTGCCGGTAATCCTCGGGTGTAAAGAAAAAGCCCCAGACCAGACCGACAACCAGCGAAACCAGCGCCAAAATCCCGATCCACGGCAAAACGCGGTCCGAGGTGGCAATGAATTTGCGTGGATTCGCGTATTCCCAGAGCGAGGCCATTCATGCGTCCTGTATCAGCGCCTTAGCGCAAGTTGACCCTTACTACCGCAGCAGAGGCGAAGGGCAAGAGGGCTATGGTGCCGCAGGTGATCCCCGCCAGCATCGTCAGCGGCATGGCGTAATCCAGCCCCTCGGCGCCGCGCCGCGCGGCCTCGGCACCAAAGATCAATGTAGGCACGTAAAGCGGCAGCACCAAGAGCGACAGCAGAAGTCCCCCCCTGCGGATCCCCACCGTCAGCGCCGCACCGAAGGTGCCGATCACGCTGAGCGCTGGCGTGCCCAGCGCGAGCGACAGGACCAGCGGCAGGTACCCGCTTGGCGGCAGGCTGAGCAGCACGGCAAGGACGGGCGCGGCCAGAACCAGAGGCAGGCCCGTGGTCAGCCAATGGGCCAGCGCCTTGATCGCTGTCAGCGCCTCCAGCGGCAACGGCGCGGTGGCCAGAAGGTCAAGCGAGCCATCCTCGTGATCGAGCGCAAAGATCCGGTCAAGCGACAGAAGGCACGCCAGCAGCGCCCCCAGCCACAGCACGCCGGGCGCGATGACGCTGTGCAGATCACCACGCGGGCCGACCGCAAAGGGCACCAGCGTGACGACGATCAAAAAGAACGCAAGGCCAAGGCCAAAGCCGCCCCCTGCCCGCACCGCAAGCCGCAGATCACGCATCAAAAGCGCAATCACAGGAACGCCTCGTCAAAATCATCCAGCGCCGTCGCGCGCGCCTTGTAGGGGCCCACGTCCAGCGTCTCGGCCTCGTCCAGACCCAGATCGATATGGGTGGCGACGATGGCCGCGCCGCCGCCGGCCAGATGCGCGCGCACAGCGGCGACGAACATGGCGGTGGCATCGCGGTCCAGCGAAACCGTCGGCTCGTCCAGCAGCCACACGTCGCGGCGCGCCACGATCAGCCGGGCAAGGCCGAGGCGGCGCTTCTGCCCTGCCGAAAGCGCGGCAGCGGGCCGATCCGCCAGCGGCGCCAGCGCATAGGCTTCCAGCGCCGCATCCACATCGCCGCCGGCGAAGATGGCCGCCCAGAAGGCAAGGTTTTCGCGCACGCTCAGCGCGCCCTTGATCCCGTCCGCATGGCCCGCATAGACCAGACTGCCCTCTGTGCTGTGCACATCACCCCTAAAGGGGGGCTGCAAACCTGACAATGTGCGCAAGAGCGTCGTCTTGCCCGCACCATTCGGGCCGCGCAGGATCAGCGCGCGGCCCGGCGCAAGGGCCAGAGACACCCCCTCCAGCACGGCGATGCCGCCGCGTGATACGCTGAGATTTTCGGCTATAAGCAACATGTGCAAACGCTTAGCGCAAAGCACGGATCAGGGGAAGCGGGCGGAGGCAAAGGCCAGAGAAAACGCCAGACCAGACGCCAGCGCGCGGCCGCGCCACAAGTTCAGACCGGCAGGACAGCAGCAGCAACGCGGCGTCCCTCGGAGAGCAGCACGTTGTAGGTGCGGCAGGCGGCGGGCGAACTCATCGTCTCGACGCCGATGCCCGCATCCTCCAGCTGGCTGCGCAGCGCGCCCGGAATATGCGCGATTTCCGCGCCGGTGCCAATGAAAACGACGTCGACGTCACCGACCAGATCCAACAGGGGCTGCGCATCTTCCAGCCCGCCCCATCTGCGCGCGCCTGTCTCGGTCACGAGGGCCGCACCGCGCATGACGTTGCCGCCAACACGGAAAAAGCCGGGGCCGTAGCCATCGATCGGCGTGGCCTCGGAAAAGGTGACTTCGTTCAGTTGCATCTTGGCACTCCTCAGGTCCAGATCGGCAGGCCGGTCAGCACGGCCAGCGCAATCACGGTCAGCGCGGCACGGCGATAGAGCCGCTCATGGGACGGATCAAACAGCGCCTGCCCCGTCACCATGCCTATGAAATAGGGCACCGAGAGCGCCCCCGCCAGCCATAGCACCGAAATATCGGCAAATCCGCGAACCAGCAGGTTGGCCACGATCACCAAATCCATCAGCCCGAGAAAGAGGATCGTATTGGCCCGCACCGTTCGCGCCATGCGTCCGCCCGCAAGGTAAAAGAGCACGACAACCGGCCCAGTCAGCCCCGTCATCCCGCCCAAAAGGCCCGCGACCGCCCCGATGGCGAGGATCACGGGCAAGGTCACCGCGCGGGTGTAGTGCCAGCCCGAAATCAGCGCGATCAGGGTGCCGCCCGCGAGAACCGCGACGATCCAGCGCACGATCGTGGCGTCGAGCGCGTCCATCACCATCAGGCCCAGCGGCACAGTGGGCAAGGCGGCCAGCACCAGCAGGCCCACCTGCGTGCGATCCGCATGTGCCCAGGCGCGCGGCACCAGCGCCCCGATGCTGGCAATCTCGACCAGCGCGATGATGGCGATGACCTGCACGGGCGGCAAAAAGGTGCCCGCGACAGGCACGAATATCAGGGCCGAGCCGAACCCGGTAAAGCCCCGGACGATCCCGGCGGCGGCCAGCGTGACCGCCAGCCACCAGAAGCCCGGATGCGTCAGCGCGCCTGCCAGCCCGCCTGCAATTGCAGCCAGTAGGGTGTCAGGCGTCCACATTGGCGAACTGGTTGCCGGAATTCGCATCCGGCTTGGTCCAGTCGCGCTTGACGCCCAGCCACATCAGGATCACCGCCGCAACGAAGATCGAGCTGTATGTGCCGATGACAATGCCCCACATCATCGCAAAGACGAAGCCGCGGATGACGTCGCCGCCAAGGAAGTAGAGCGACAAGAGGGCCAGCATCGTCGTGAAGGAGGTCACGATTGTCCGGCTGAGCGTCTCGTTTATCGAAAGGTTCAGCACTTCGAGAAGCGGCTTGGTCTTGTATTTGCGCAAGTTCTCGCGAACGCGGTCAAAGACGATCACCGTGTCGTTCAGAGAATAGCCCACGATGGTCAAAAGCGCAGCAATGGTCGCCAGATCGAATTGCAGCTGCAATTCGGAAAAGACCCCGATGGTCAGCACCACGTCATGCACCAGCGCAACGACGGCGCCCACGGCGAACTGCCACTCGAACCTAAGCCAGATGTAGATCAGCACCGCCCCAATGGCCAAGAGCACCGCGATGGCCGCCGTCTGGATCAGCTCGCCCGACACTTTCGGACCGACGCTCTCGACGGAGGTGAAGGTAATATCCGGCACGGCCTCTTGCAGGGCGCCTTCGACGGCGGCGATGGTTTCGGGCGTCACCGACTCGGCATCGTCCTGCGCCTGAATGCGGATCATCGACACATTCTCATCCGGGCCAAAGGTGGGGTCAAAGACTTCGGAAATACTGATATCGCCCAGCTCAAGCGTCTGCATCGCGGCGCGATACTGCGCGATATCGACGGACTGCTCGCTCTGGGTGCGGATGGTCGTGCCACCCTTGAAATCAATGCCGAAGTTCAGCCCTTGCAGCGCGAAAGATCCGGCTGCGACGATGATGAGAAGCGCAGAAATTCCCAGCGACATCCTCCAGCGTCCAAGGAAATTCAGGCTGGTGTCGGATTTGACCAGCCGCAGGGCACGGCCATGCAGCACCGTCTTGGGGCGCTTGCGCTCGAACCACATGACGGCGATGAGGCGCGTCACAAAGATCGCGGTAAAGACAGACGTGATGATGCCAAGGCCAAGCGTGATGGCAAAGCCGCGCACCGGCCCCGAGCCCATCGCAAAGAGGATCGTGGCGGTGATGAGGGTGGTGATATTGGCGTCGATGATGGCGCTCAGCGCCTTTTCATAGCCCAGCTCGATGGCGCGCGCAGCCCCCTTGGCCGTCTTCATCTCCTCGCGAATCCGCTCAAAGATCAGCACGTTGGCGTCGACCGCCATGCCGATGGTCAGCACGATACCCGCGATCCCCGGCAAGGTCAGCGTCGCGCCGATCAGGCTGAGCAGGCCAAAGAGAAGCCCGATATTGATGATGAGCGCGATGTTGGCGAAGAGACCGAAAAGACCGTAGCTGGCGAACATGAACGCCAGCACCAGCACAAAGCCGACAATGCAGGCGATCTTGCCCGCCTCGATGCTGTCGGCGCCCAGCTCGGGGCCGATCGTGCGCTCTTCGAGGAATTCCAGTTCGGCAGGCAGGGCACCCGCACGCAACAGAACGGCCAGATTGGTGCTTTCCTCGACACTGAAGTTGCCGGTGATGATGCCCGATCCGCCGGGAATATGGCTCTGGATGACGGGGGCGCTGATGACCTCATCGTCCAGCACGATGGCAAACGGGCTGCCGATATTAGCGGCGGTATAGTCGCCAAAGGCGCGCGCGCCAGTCGGGTTGAAGCGGAATGACACCGCTGGCCGCCCGTTCTGATCAAAGTCAGGCTGCGCATCGACAAGCTCGTCACCGCTGACAACGGGCGCGCGCTCCAGCTCATAGAAAACGCCCTCTTCATCCAGCGAGGGGACCACTTCGTTGCCAGCACCCGCGCGCTCGTTGGCGGATGAGGCCCGGCCCACCACGGGCTGGAAGGTGAGTTGCGCGGTGGTGCCGATGATTTCCTTCAGCTCGCTCGCGCTGCCGATGCCGGGCACCTGAATCAGGATGCGGTCAGTGCCCTGACGCTGGATTGTCGGCTCTCGCGTGCCGACCTCGTCGATGCGGCGGCGGATGATCTCGAGCGAGGTGCGCAGCGTGCGCTCGTCCGTTGCGCGCTGCTCGGCCTCGGACAGGCGCACGACGATGGCGCCGTCGCGTGTGGTCACCTCGATATCGCTGGAGCCGGCAGCGGTCAGGTCAGTAACAGGTGTGGCAAGGGTGCGCACGAGGGCCGCGGCACGCTCGGCCTGCTCGGGGCGCTCGTTCAGGCGCACGACCAGTTCTGGGCCATCCGTCGGATCCAGCCGGATGGTGCCGATCTCGTCGCGCCGCTCCCGCAGGATATCGCGCACAGCGGGCCACATGCCCTCGATGCGCGACTGATAGACATCCTCGACCTTGACCTCGGCCAGCAGATGCGCGCCGCCGCGCAGATCAAGGCCCAGATTGACCAGACCGCTGGGCATCCAGTCGGGCCATGCCTCCAGCGCGTCTTCGACCTGCGCGGGGTCGGTGCCCCGCTCGACCGCCTGAACCGCATCGTTATGCGCCTCGACACGGCCGTAGAACCCGTTTGGCACCGCCATAAAGATACCGAGGGCGACGAGACCCCAGATGCAAATACGTTTCCACAGGTCGATCTGAAGCATGTCGGCGCCTTTGTATCAGGAGCGGTCGTTGGGTCGTCTCAAGGAGGGTGCGGGACTGGAGACCGCGCGCCTACGATCAGTCCTTGGACGCATCGCCCGCAGGTTCGGTCTTGGACACGACCTGCGCGATGGTCGATTTGACCACGCGCACCTTGACGTTCGTGGCCAATTCGACCTCGACCTCGTCGTCATCCTTTACCTTGGAGACCTTGCCGATCAGCCCACCCTGGGTGACGACCTGATCACCGCGGCGCAGCGCCTCGACCATCGCGCGATGCGCCTTCAGCTTTTTCTGCTGCGGACGGATCAAGAGAAAATACATGATCGCAAAGATCAGAATCAGGGGAATGAACTGCGCGAACGCGGAACCGCCTTCCATGGGGATACTCCTAAATGAAAGCGGGGCCGCCCCCGCAGAATTGGCCGGAACCTATGGGCGCGCGGCCCTCTTTGCAAGGCGCGAAAACGCGCGGGGGCACGCGGCCGCCGAAAGCGTTTCGCGAGAAACCTGAATCGCAGAGTTTCCCGAAACGCAGAGCAACATATAGACGTTGCACGCGTTTCGACTTTTGCTGATGTCTCACGTTAAAAGGCGAAACGCTTTAGCTGCTCGGAAAATCCTCGGGCATGTCGGCAAAGACGGCGATGAGGCACCCCGATCTGGTGGTCGAATGATGCTCGGTTCCGTCGCGCAGCCAGACCAGATCACCGGGGCCATATTCCGTGCCGTCGTTATCGGTCAGATCCCCTTCGATGATCAGGAACTCCTCGTCGCCCTTGTGACGGTGGGCGATCGTCGTGTGCCCCGGCGCCATGCGATAGACGTAGAATCCCGCGCCAAGGGGCCGCGCGTCGTTGAGTTGCAGCACCTCGCCATCGGGTTTGCCGTCTGTCTCGATGGGTGTGAATTCGGCGGTGTGGATGTTGGCCACGCGCCGGTCTGTCTTGTTAATCGGGTCCATGTTTCTCTCCCTCGATAGGCCGATGTTCAGCTTGTCATACCAGACCTTGGCGTGCCGCGTCCTCAAGATATGGATTGGCGTCGCGCGACGCAGCATATGCCGCCGGATCGACATCCGCATAGATCAGCGCATCGCCCGTCTCGCCTGCGGCCGCCAGAACGGCGCCGTCCGGTGCGGCAATGGACGACAGACCCTGATAGGTAAAACCTTCGTCGCTGTCGGCGTTATCGGCATAGGCGATGAACACCTGACTCTCGAACGCGCGGGCGCGGATGGTGTGCCGCGCGATGAATTCGCTGGGCGTATCCTTGGGCAGCGCGGTGGGCACGGCAATCAGGTCAGCACATGCAACGGCGAGGCGGCGCACGTTTTCGGGAAACTCGACATCATAGCAGATCAGGCAGCCGACATTCAGGCCCTCAAGCCGAACAATGACAGTCGACGGCCCCGCAGCGGTAAAGAGGCTCCGCTCATACGCGCCATAGAGGCACCCCTTGCGGTAGATCTGCGGCGCGTGGGGCGCGGCGCGGTCGATGATGAGGGCGCTGATATGGCACACGCCGCCCGCATCCTCGGGGAAGCCTGCGATGACGCTGATATCATGCTCGGCGGCGGCGGCGCCGAGGGTCTGCGCCCACGCGCCATCGGCCTGCTCGCAGACGCGGGTCAGCACCTCGCCCCGGCCATAGCCCGAAAGGGCAAGCTCCGGCGCGATCAACAGGCGCGCACCGCCGGCGGCGGCCTCTTTCATCGCGTCGATGATGCGCCTGGGGCGCGCTTCGGCGTCAATGGCGGCGGACATCTGAAAAATGGCAATGCGTGTCACATCAGCCTCCTTTATCGTGCAAAATCAATACAAAGGCGACCTTTGACATCGCCAGACTTGAGGCGATTCAGCGCCACGTCCACCTCCTCGAACGACACCGCCTCGACATCCACCCCCAAGGGGTGCGTGGCGGCAAAGGCCAGGAAATCGGCCATCTCCTGACGCGTGCCCACGGACGAGCCAAACACGCGGTGCCCCCCGTCGATCAGCCACATCATCGACAGCGGCATCGGGTCATGCACCATGGCGATGGCGACGATATCGGCCATCGGATTGACCGCCGCCTCGACGGTATCCCAAATCGCCGCGCTGGGGGCAAAGTTCAGCACAGCATCCGCGCCGCCCGCCGCCTTGACCTGCGCGCCTGCGGTCTCGCCCGCCTCGAAGGTCGCGTCGGCACCCAGCCGCTTTGCGGTCTCCAGTTTGGCCGGGTCACGGTCGACCACCATGACCCGCGCGCCCCGCGCCTTGGCGATGAGGATGCCATATTGCCCAAGACCCCCTGCCCCGATGATGAGCACATTCGTGCCCGCCTCGATGCGCGCCTTGCGCAGGGCTGACCATGCCGTGAGACCCGCACAGAGCAGCGGCGCGCCCTTGAGCGGGTCGATCGCCTCGGGGATTTCGATGGCGAAATTCGCAGGGCAAAGCGCGTATTCGGCAAACGCGCCGTGTTTTTGCACGCCGCGCGCGGTGTTTTCGGGGCAAAGCGTCTCATGCCCGGTCATGCAGGGCTTGCACGCAAGGCAGGTGTCAAAGATCCAAGGCAGACCGATGCGCGTGCCGATGGCCGGAGCGCCCCGCGTATTCGGCCCATGCCCCACGACACGCCCGATGCCCTCATGCCCGAGGATCAGGGGGTAAAAGCTGTCCGGCAGATCCTCCTGCCCGTCGCGCAGATGCAGGTCGGAATGGCAGACGCCGCAGGTCTCGAGGCGCACCAGAACCTCGCCCTGCGCCGGTGTCGGCACCGGCACCTGGCGCATTTCCAGCGGCGCGCCGGGGGCCGGGCAGATCGCGGCCTTCATGGTGCGGGGCAGATCATCCGTCGCGGCATCGGACATGGCACATCTCCTTGGAACAATTCGTTTGGGGCGCACCCTAGGGGCAGGTCTCGCGGACTGGAATACACTCTTGCAAAGCGATACATTTCCGTATCTCAATGCGTTATGCAGATCACCGGCTCGGACATCCATTTGCTCAGCGTGTTTGACGCCGTTGTGCGCAGCGGCGGATTTTCCGCCGCGCAGGTCGAACTGGGGCTGAGCCAGCCAACCATTTCCAACCATATCACCGCGCTTGAGCAGCGCTTGGGCGTGACGCTCTGCCAGCGGGGGCGGCGCGGCTTTCTGGTGACGGAAAAGGGGCTGATGGTGCATGAGATCGCCAAGACGCTGCTGGGCACGCTGGACATGCATTCGGGCCATCTGGCCGCGCTCAAGGGTAATCTGGTGGGCCGACTGAAGATCGCGGTGCTCGACAGCGTCTGCACCGATCCGAATTTTCGCCTGCCAGAAGCGATTGCGCGCTTTACCGAGGCCGCGCCCGCCGTCCAGATCGACCTCGGCATAGCGCGCCCTCAGGATATCCTGAACGGGGTTCTGGATGGTGCGATCCACATCGGCATCGGAAGCTTTGACAATGTTCTTAGCGGCTTGCGCGTCACGGACCTATACCGCGAGGATCACGCCCTATATTGCGCGGCAGCCCACCCTTTCTTTGAGCGCGCGGACGCGGACATCCCGGACGCCGAGGTGACCGCCGCCCCATGGGTCCATCGCGGCTATTGGAGCCGCCAGCGCCGCAAGGCCGTCAATCCCACTGATCGGGATCGCTTTGCCGACGAGATCGAGGCGCAGCTCATCTTTATCCTCAGCGGTGCCTACCTGGGCCTTTTGCCGGTGCATATGGCCGAGGGGCATGTCGCCGCCGGGCGATTGCGGCGCCTTGCCTATACCGCCGAGGACTACGACTGCCCAATGCAGATGCTGACCCGGTCAGGTCAGGTGCCGCAGGTCAATACGCTGTTCCTGCAAATCATGCGGGATTGCTACGGCTGAGCCATACATTTGCGTCACTCAATCCAGCCTTTTGCGCTATGATATTTTTCGAGGGGCACCGCACGCCGTAGCGTTTCAGGTCACAACAGCCATCACGGCAAAAGGGAATCACCGATGAGCGATAGCGCCAAACCGCAGTTCAACCAGCCGCTGGGCGGCAATGACATGCCCCGTTTTGCCGGCGCGACGACCATGATGCGCCTGCCCTCTCAGGATACGGCCGAGGGGCTGGATGCCTGCTTTGTCGGGATCCCGATGGATATCGGCACCTCCAACCGCACCGGCACGCGCCACGGCCCCCGCGCCATCCGCGCCGAGAGCGGCATGATGCGCCCCTACAACATGGCCACCGGCGCCGGACCTTTTGCCAAGATGCAGGTGGCCGATATCGGGGACGTGGCCATCAACACGTTTGACTTGAAAAAAACGGTCGATATCATCACCAGCGCCTATGACGACATCCTCGCGCATGATGTCGTGCCACTGACGCTGGGCGGGGATCACACGCTCAGCTACCCGGTCCTGCGCTCGATAGCCAAGAAGCACGGGCCCGTTGCGCTGATTCAGGTGGATGCGCACGCCGATACGAACGACCTGATGTTCGGCGAGAAGATCGCCCACGGCACGCCCTTTCGCCGCGCGGTCGAGGACGGGCTCTTGCAGCAGGACAAGGTGTTTCAGATCGGTCTGCGCGGCACCGGGTATGAACCAAGCGATTTCGACTGGGGCCGCCAGCAAGGATTTACGGTGGTCCCCGCCGAGGATTGCTGGCACAAATCTCTGGCCCCTCTGATGGAGGATATCCGCGCGAAGATCGGCAACGCGCCCTGCTATCTGACCTTCGACATCGACGGGCTCGACCCTTCGGTCGCGCCCGGCACCGGCACGATGGAGTACGGCGGGCTGACCGCCATTCAGGGGCTTGAGATCGTGCGCGGGTGCAAGGGGCTAAACCTTGTCGGCGGTGATCTGGTCGAGGTATCTCCGCAATACGACACGACCGGCGGAACCGCGATGATCGGCGCCAACCTGCTTTACGAAATGCTGTGCGTCCTGCCCAAGACCTGGGCCTGACATAGCTAAAAACAACGAAACCACGGGAGATCATATCATGAAGACGACATACACACGCCGCCGCTTTCTGGGCACGGCAGCCGCAACCGGCGCCGCCACTCTGGCCGCGCCTTCCCTGCTCAGTGCCCAAGGCGCGCCGTTGCGCGTCGGCACCTACGGCGGTTTCTTCGAGGACAGCTTCAAGGCCCACATCTTTCCGGGCTTCACCGAGGAAACGGGCATCGAGGTGGAATCCATCGCCGTGCCCACCGGCGAGACTTGGCTCGTCCAGATCAAGAACGCCGCCCGCGCCCGGACTGCGCCTGCGGATGTGTCGCTGATGGCCGGCACGCCGCGCGCCGAAGGGGCCAAGCAGAAGGTCTTCAAGGCGATTGACGCCTCCAAGATCCCGAACCTTTCGAACCTGCCGGACAGCTTCAAGGAAAGCTATGACGACGGCGGTCTCTATGGTGTCGGCGGCGTGTCGTGGTACATCACCCTTTGCACCAACTCCGAGGTGATCCCCGAGGCGCCCACCAGCTGGTCGGCGCTGTGGGACAGCCAGTATGAGGGCCAGATCGGCCTTCTGGGCCTCGCCACCAACTCCTTCATGCTGGAAGTCACGGCAACCACCTATTTCGATGGCACCGATATCCTGTCGACCAAGGAAGGCATCGAGGAGGTGTTCGCGAAACTGTCCGAGGTCGTGCCGAACGTGCGCCTTTGGTACAAGGACGAGGGCAGCTTCCAGCAGGCGCTTCAGCAGGGCGAGATCCCGATGGGGCAGTATTACCACGACGTCGCGGGCCTTGCCGCCGCCGACGGCTTCCCCGTGGTGTCGACCTTCCCCGAAGAGGGCGGTATTCTGGACAGCGGCTATTGGGTCGTGCCCGAGTATTCGGAGGCCGATGAAAACATCGCGGCATTCATCAACTACATGTCCAAGCCCGAAACGCAGGCCACTCTGGCGCGCAACGTGGGCACTGCGCCCGTCATCGACCCGTCGCTGACCGACCTCAGCGACGATGAGTTGGCCGCCGTCAGCAGCACGGGTGATCCCATCATCCCGCGCTATGACATCTACGGCGAGCATGGCGCCTTCATCTCGGATCGCTGGAGCCAGATGATCGCGGGCTAAAGCATCGCAACCCCGATCCCGGCCCGCCCCTCAAATCAAGGGGCGGGCCTTGCCTCACAAGGATACACGCATGACCGGCCTCACCATCAGCGGCGTCACCAAGAAATTCGGCAGCCTCACTGCGGTTAGGGACGTGAATCTGACGTTCAAGGAGGGCGAGATGGTCTGCTTTCTCGGCCCTTCGGGCTGTGGCAAGACGACCCTTCTACGCATGATTGCGGGGCTGGAAGAGCCGACCGAGGGCAGCATCACCATGGGCGGGCGCGACATGACGCATGTTCCGGTGCATCAGCGCGAGATCGGCATGGTCTTTCAGTCCTTTGCGCTTTTCCCTCACCTGACCGTGGGCGAGAACATCACCTATTCCATGCGCATCCGGGGCCATTCGCGGTCCGAGCGAGAGGACCGCGCGCGTGAACTTCTGGACATGATGCACCTGCCCGGTCTGTCGGATCGGCGTATCAGCCAGCTTTCGGGGGGCCAGCGCCAACGCGTCGCGATTGCGCGGGCCCTCGCGCTGAACCCGCAGGTTTTCCTGCTGGACGAGCCGATGTCGGCCCTCGACGCGAACCTGCGCGAGGCCATGCAGATCGAGCTGCGCAAGCTGCAACAGGAGTTGGGCATCACCACCGTCGTCGTCACCCACGACCAGACAGAGGCGATGACCATGGCCGACACGATCGTCGTCATGGGCGAGGCCCGCGTGCTGCAATCGGGCACCCCGATGGAGATCTACAAATCCCCCGTCGACCGGTTTGTCGCGAATTTCATCGGCAGCTCCAACCTGCTGCCCGCCCGCATGACCGGCGCCGAGACGGCCGAGGTCGGCGGCACCGCGCTGAGCATCGGCACCAATGCCCAAGGGTTCACCAAGGGCGACGAGGTGGTCCTGATGACCCGCCCCGAAGAGATCTTTGTCCGCCCCGCCAGCACGCCTGCACCCGAAAACGCAGTGACAGGTCGCGTCACCTTCGTGCGCGACATCGGCGCCACCATCGAGATCCTGTGCGATTGCGACGGGCATGAGGTAATCTCGGTGCTGACACCCAAGGATTGGCCCGAGGTCGAGATCGGCCAGGAGGTGCATATCGAAATGCCCAAGGACGCATGCAGCGTTCTGGCACCATGATTGCTGGCACCATGACCCTGCGCGCCACCAACGCGAGAACGCCACGCAAGAGGATACTCAGATGAGCAAGCCCGGCATCGCGCGCTACGTCGCCCTCCTCCCGTCATCGGTGATGATCGGGCTGTTTTTTGCCGTGCCTTTCGCGCTGATTCTGGCGGTCAGCGTCGCCAGCCCCTCGGATGAGGCCGATTTCGCCCTCGGGTTCGATCTGCAACATTTCGAGCGGTTCGCAACGTGGTTCTATATCGAACGCGCGCTCTTCTCCGCCGGCCTTTGCGCATTGATTGCCACCATCAGCATGGCCGTCGCGTTTCCCTTCACCTACTTTCTGACGACGTTCAAACGCCGCGCGCAGGAACTGTGGCTGATCTACATCCTCGCGCAGCTCTCGCTATCGGAGGTTCTGATCGCCTTCAGCTGGCAGATCCTTCTGTCGCGCACATCAGGCATCGGCAATATCCTCGAATGGATCGGCATCGTCGAGCAGAGCTTCTCCATGACGCCCTCTGCCGGGGCGGTCGTGGCCGGGCTGGTCTATCTGACCATCCCCTTTTCGGTGCTCCTGCTTTTTCCCGCGCTCAGCCGCATGGATCCCAGCCTGCTGGAAGCGGCCCGCACCTTGGGCGCATCGCCCGTGCGCACGTTCTTTACCGTGGTGATCCCGGTGACGCGGCAGGCCATCATTTCGGGTGCCGTGACGGTGTTCGTTCTGACGCTGGGCGCGATTATCGTCCCGCAGGTCCTTGGCAGTCCGCAGCATTGGACGCTGTCGGTGCTGATCACCGATCAGGCGATCTTCAACTTCAACATGCCCTTCGCTTCGGCGCTGGCCGTGGTCCTGCTGGTGCTGAGCGCCAGCGTGATCGCCGCAGTGTCGTGGCTGGGCCGCGGGAAGGATGCTTAGATGGGCCTTGTCATGACCGCACTTCGCCGCCTCTACATGGCGCTTTTCGCGCTCTTTCTGATCGGACCGATCATCGTCATCACGGCGGTTTCGTTCAACGCGCAGAAGTTCCTTGCCTTTCCGCCGCGCGGCTTTTCCCTGCGTTGGTATGGGGCGATTTTCGGGGAATCCGACTGGTTCGGCGCACTGGTCAATTCGCTGATGATCGCTGCGCTCTCGGCACTTCTTGCGACCGCCATCGCCCTGCCCGTCGCCTATATGGCGTGGCGCTATGGCCTGCGCTACGCCCGCGCGCTTTTCGCCCTCGGGATTGCGCCCTTTATCCTGCCACCAGTCATCATGGCACTCGCATTCCTGATTTTCTTCTCCAGCGCCGGGGTCAACGGGCTGATGATCAACGTCATCATCGGGCATGCGATCTTCCTGTTGGCCCTGCCGCTTGTCACCATATCGCTGGGCCTTGAAAGCATCGACAAGGCGCTGATCGAAGCAAGCCAGACCATGGGCGCCTCGGGCTGGACGGTGTTCCGCACGGTGATCGCGCCCATCGCCGCGCCCTTCGCGCTGGCCGGCTTCGCCTTCTGCTTCGTGCTGAGCCTGAACGAGTATATCATTGCCCTGATGACCGTCGGCTTTACCGTCGAAACCTTGCCGGTCAAGATTTTCAACGCGCTGCGCTATGGCTACACGCCGGTCATCGCCTCGATTGCGGTGCTGTTTCTGATTGTGAACATGGCGGTTTTTTCGCTGATCGCGCGCTTCAGCAATCTGGCGCGCATCCTGGGGGCGATGGACTAAGCGCCACCAGGAGCGCCATCGGCACAGCGCGCCCGAGCGCGCGCGTCTTGCACGCGCCACCCTCATTTCAGACCGCAGCACCTGCGAATGTCACTGTTCGCGGAAGGCACGTCCCATGCTGTCGGTCACGGGCTTCATCAGGTATTCGATGAACGTCCGCTCTTCGGTCTGGATCATGATCTGCGCGGGCATTCCGGGCGTCGGAGTGAACCCGCGCACGCGGGCCAGCTCGCTTGGCGGCACGGACACGCGGGCCACGAAGACTTCCTGCGGCACCTCCTGAACACGGTCCATGATCGCATCCGCCGATACGTAGAACACCTTGCCCATCAGAACCGGTGTTGTGCGCGCGTTCAGCCCGGTGAGGCGCACCGTCGCCTCCTGCCCCTCGCGCACGACGTTGATCTCGGTCCGGGGCACCGAGACCTCGATGATCAGGGGCTCGCCCGAGGGCAGGATTTCGGCGATAGGCTTGCCACTTTCGATGACGCCGCCCGACGTATGGTAATGCAGCCGAACGACGGTGCCCGATACAGGGGCCAGCACTTCGGCACGGCTAAGGACATTCTCGGCGCGGCGCATCTGTTCGCGCACGCTCTCCAGCTCGGATTGCACCGTCTGCAATTCATCCAGCGCGACTTTCTGCCGCTCGCTTTTGGTCTGGGCGATCTGAGCCTCGTAGCGGCGCGTGACCTCGACGATCTCGGCGATCTCGGCGGACAGGCGTCCGATCTGGCCGCCCGCCTCTGCGATGGCGCGGCGCAGGGTGTTGACCTCGGCCTTGCGCACCAGCCCCTTGTCCAGCAGTGACTGCTTGGCCTCAAGGTCTTCGTGCAGGATCTCCATCTGGGTGCGCGCTGCGGTCAGTTGCTCCTCATACCCTGCCGAGCGAACACGCAGCGCCTCGATGCTCTGGGTGAGCAGTGCGAGGTCGTTGCGCAGTTGCTGGGAGGACGCATCAAAGGTGATTCGCTGCGCATCCAGCATCGATGCGATGTCGAAATCACTGCGCAATACCTCGATGCGCGGCGCAAAGGACAAGGTGCTGGCACCGCTGTGCTGCGCCAGCAAGCGGGCCTCCATCGCCTCAAGACGGATCATGCGCAAAAAAAGTTCACGCTCGGTCGCCAGCGCTGATGTCTCGTCCAGCAACACGAGGGGCTGACCGATGACCACCCGGTCACCCTCGGCCACAAGGATCTTCTTGATGATCCCGCCCTCCAGGTGCTGCACGATCTTGTTGCGGCCCGTGGCCACAAAGCTGCCTTGCGTGATGACCGCCGCGGCCAACGGCGCGCGGAACGCCCAGAGGCCAAAGCCCCCGAAGGCCAGCACGAAGAGTAGAAGGCCGAATGTGATAAGCTTGGAGACCGAACGGGGCACATCTTCATACCACTCGGCGCGGGCAGTATAGAGGGTAAGGTCAGACATGCGATTGCCCTCCGGCCTGGGCTTGGCCCGGCAGCGAACTGCCCCCCTCATTCGCGCGCCTCTTGGCCAGTTGCTCCAGCACCTGCGCACGGTGCCCGAAGAGGGCGAGGTTGCCATCGGCCAACAGCATGATCTTGTCGACGACGCTCAGCAGCGATGGCTTTTGAGTGATGACGACCACGGTGATGCCATGCTCGCCAGCATGGCGGATGGCATTGGCCAGCGCCTTGTCCCCCGCCGCATCGAGGTTGGAGTTGGGCTCGTCCAGCACCAGAAAGCGGGGATTGCCGTAGAATGCGCGTGCAAGGGCGATGCGCTGCTTTTGTCCGCCCGACAGGGGCGAGCCATCGGCAGAGACCTGGGTCTCATAGCCGTGCGGCAGCATCGCAATCATGTCATGCACATCCGCCAAAAGCGCGGCGCGGTGAATATCCTCGTCGCGTGCATCGAGCCGCATCCGGGCGATGTTGTCCTTGATCGTGCCGGGAAACAGCTGAACGTCCTGCGGCAGATAGCCGATATTCTCACCCAGCTGGCGTGTGTCCCAGTTGCGCAGGTCCATCAGGTCCAGGCGCACGTTGCCCGATGTAGGCAGGATCGACCCCACCAGCATCTTGCCCAGAGTGGTCTTGCCCGCGCCGGAATTACCGATGATGGCCAGTGAATCGCCGGGATTGAGGCTGAAGGTCAGCCCATTGAGGATCACCTGCTTGGTGCCGCCGGGCACATACAAAAGCCGCTCGACATTGAGCCGCCCCTCCGGATTTGGCAGCCGCAGCTTTTCAAAACGCTGGACGGAGTTGTGCATCAGGGACTTGATCCGCCCAAAGGCCGAGCGCGACAGGGAAAAGCCGTTCCACCCCTCGATCGCGCCTTCGATCGGCGCGAGGGCGCGGCCCGCGATGATCGACGCGGCGATGACCATGCCTCCCGTAATTTCGCCCTGAATGGCCAGATACGCGCCCCAGCCCAGCATCGCGACCTGCGTCAAGAGGCGCGCCGCCCGCGAGACAGCCGCCCAGATGATGTTGCGATCCTGCGCGCAGACCTGCGAGGTCAGCGAGCTGGCGGTATCACGCCCCCAGAGCGCGACGGCCTCGGGCACCATGGCCAGCGCGTTGATGATCTGGCTGTTGCGCGACATGGAATCCAGATGCATGTTTGCGCGGCTCTGAGCGACATTCGCCTCGGCAAAGGGCTTGGCCGTGACCTTCTGGTTGATGAGCGCGATCACCATCAGAAGGATGGCCGTGACAATGACGATCGTTCCCAAATGCGGATGCACCATGAAAATGGCAAAGATAAAGAGCGGCGCAAACGGCACATCAAGAAACGAGATCAACGTGCCCGACGTCAGGAAGCCCCTCAACTGCTGCAAATCGCCAAGCGTCTGATATTGACGCCCATTGTCGTAAAGGGAGGCATGTGCCGCCGCGCTCAGCACGGGCGACCCCAGTCGCACAGCGACCTCGACCGCAGTGCGCATCAGGATAAAGCGGCGCACAGCATCAAAGATGGCCTGAAAGATGACCGCCCCGACGATCACCGCCGTCAGCATGATGAGCGTATCCAGCGACCGGCTGGTCAGCACCCGGTCCGATATCTGAAAAAGATAGATGGGGATCGCCAGCACCAGAAGGTTCGTGGCGAAGGTCAGCACCATCACAAAGGCAAGATTGCGACGAACGACGCTGACACCCTTGTTCAATTGCTGGACGAACTGGTCCGGTCCTGCGCGTTTGTGAAAGCCGGACGCCCTACCGCCGTTTCCGCCACCATTTCCGCCGCCGCCAGCCTTGCGAGGCGGTTTGCCATCGCCGGAGACCGCCATGATGGGGCCGGTGTCCCCTTCGATCTGCGCGCCGCCCAGCCCCTTTGCGGGCCGGTCCTTGTGAACGGTGCCGTCCGCCGTGTCGTCGATGCGGGGGCCCAGTATTAGCGGTGGCAGTTTTTCAAGATGCGGATCCGCACCTCGCGCCTGCGCATCGCCTTTGCCGCGCGAGGTGGACGACGCGTCTGCGTCCAAAGATGCGTCGCCGTTCAGGCTGGCCGCGCATCTGGCTTTGATATCGTCAAGGCTCATAGTGGTCATTCTTTCTTAAGCAAGCATGGTCTGCATGACGTCGGGCGTTGCGTAGCCTTCGCCGCATGTTGGGGTGATCGGGTCGTCCATCGGGCCAATGTCCGGCTCGAGCATCCCGTCGGCCAGAAACGCCACGGCAGATGGCTCGAGGGGGGGCATCATCGTGCCCAGCGGATCGGCGTCGGTATCAATCAACTCGGCCTGGTAGAGCAGCGCGTCATCATAAAAATCCCCCCCCACCATGACGGTCGAGTCGGTGCCGTATTGCGTGACGCTGGCCAGATTCATCAACGCGTTCGAGCCGGTGATGATCTCGGCGCCCACGCCCGCTGCACTCTCGATCTGGTGCTGTGCCAGGTGCACCTGATCCGAATCGCCCAGGATATTGGTCTGCTCCAGCCAGTTCACCGAAACCAGATCCCCTTCGATGAAGAGCGCGCGCAGCGTCTCGATGCCGTTGAACAGCGCATCTTGCGCCACTTCGGCGCCCAGCGCGCTTGCTCCTGCGGCCATGCTCTCGGCGGCGGCCGCGAAATTCGCCTGCATTTCGGCGTAGCTGTCGACCCCGATCTCGTTGATCTGCGCCGCGTTGAACACAAGATTGCCGCCGACCTGCACACCCGCCTGCCCCCCCATCTGAAACCCGTCGAAAGACGAATTCGAATAGGTGATCGCGTCATTGTCGATCAGCACATTCATCTGTTTGATCCAGTTGACCGAAATCATCGCCCCGCCGACAAAGATCAGGTCATACCCAAACCCGAGTTGCGCCAGATCGGTGAGGTTGACGATGGTGTTGTCGCCCAGCCCAACGAAGAGGTCGGAACTGCCGAATGTGATTTCGGCACGGTCATGATCGGTCTGGAAACTGTACTGATGGACGTGGTTGACGGCGATCAGATCACCCTCGATCCGGGTCACGGCCCAGTTGGACGGCAGCACCAGCGGGCCGCTGTCCTCCGCCGCGTCTTCCTCTGTTTCATCCGCCGCGTTGGACGACGCGAGGGAGAAGGCTGCACTGTTGATCGCGCTGTTTGGCAGGGCGCTGCCGGCGCTGCCCGTCGCGTGTTGCACGATCATGTTCGTCTGGATCACCGCGTTCAGGTGAAAGACGTCGCCCATGACCGCGATCACCGGCGCGTCCAGCCAGGCAGAGGAAATGGCGACCTGATTGATCATCGTGTTGCCGCCCGCGACCATCAGGTTCTGGCTGTCGATATCGGGCCTGTATGGCAGGGAGCCATCGTCGCCGGAAAGCCCGGCAAACGGATCAGGTGCCTCTATGGCCGCGTCGTCATCGGTGTCTGTCTCTTCGCCCCCGTCATCTGTGCGACCGGCCTTGGCGACGAGGTAGGCAGGCATCACGTCGTCCAGATCGACCTGCTCCGAAGCCTCCTCGCCGTTCTGGAAGAGGCCGAAAGTCGATTGCCCATGCGCAACGTATTCGGACACAACACTGACATCACTGCCTTGAAATGCGCCAATCATTGCATGAAGCGACTCAGCCTCATCCTGGGCATCGGGACCGGGCATAAGGGCGCTGGCATCCAGCGCGCCTGTCAGGCTGGCGGCAATGTTCTGGTAGCCCACAAGATGCGCCAGATGGACGGCGGGGTCGACAAACTGCGCCGTGCCATCGCCCATCAAGAGCAGATCGTCATCATAGAGCCATGCAAACTGGGACGTAATGACCGCCACGCTTCCCGGCGGCTCCAGCCGCAGCGCTCCGGTGCTGATACTGAAGCTTCCGGTTGAGACGGGGATGATGCCAATCACCTGCAATTCAGCGCCGCGCCCGCCACTGATATCGACGTAATCGCCGAACGGCATGAACTTCGGCAGCAGCGGATCAAGCGTGGCGCCCGGAGGCGGCACATCCGAGTAGCTGAGGCGGGGTGCGAAGCCGCCCAAATCATGGCTTGCCTTGAAGGTAACCGAGAGGCTGGAAATCGGGTCCGTATCCGGTTCGTCAGCCAACAGGGCCTTGAACGCGCCATATTCGTCGCGCATCCGCTGGTTTTCAGTCTCGAGGTGAAAAATCCCGATCATGTGCGCGACCATTTCGGTCACTTTATCCATCGTCATAGCAGCCTCGCTAAAAAATGTGGCTGCCTGCCCCAAGTCGTCAGATTATTGTTTTTCTTGCGCAATCGGTGCGATCTCGCCGGCGCTCATCCCCAAGGGGGAAAAATCCCGGGCCCGGCTTGCGCCGGACCCGGGGGAATTGCACGTCAGCGCTTAGATGGTTTCGCTGTCGTCACCGACGTAGTTGGAGCTGAACGAGCCGCCGACGACAGTCATGTCGACGGTATTGCCCAGAACGTTCGCGCCCAAGACGATGGTCTGATTGAACGCGCTGGTGTCGATCTGCGACGCTGCCGAAGAGAAGGATTCGCCAGTGACATATCCGTCGTCACCGTTGTTCGACCCCCACATCCCGGCATTGCCACCAGCACCGCCACCGCCTGCGAAGGCATCAGCGCCATCACCGCCGTGGCCGCCACCTGCGTAGGCCGGACCCACGTAGGCCTGACCACCGAAGGCATCACCGGACCCGCCGCCCTTCGCATAGCCGTAGCCACCTTGGCCGCCGTCTCCGCCGTAGGCGGTGTTAATGCCGCCATTGCCGCCGGAGGTGTTCAGGGCACCCGAATGGGCACCTGCACCGCCACCTGCACCGCCGGTAGCGTCACCGGCTCCAGCCAGGCCGACGCCCAAGCCAGATGCGCCCGAAAGTGCACCGGCATCGCCGCCGTCACCGCTTGCGCCAAAGCCCATGCCCTTACCAGCAGCCAAGGCATCCGCGTCTGAATTGCCAGTCGCGCCATTCTGCGCTCCGGCCAGACCCAGGTTCAGAAGGCCCAGACCCGCGCCCAGCGCACCGGCATCGCCAGTGTTCGAGCTGTCGGCTCCGGCTCCTGCCGCTCCGACACCGGCGCCGATGCCACCGGCATCGCCCGAGTCGCCGCCGCCTGCGGCCGCACCGGACAGGCCCGCGCCACCACCAAGACCTGCAGCGATCGATCCGGCGTCACCGCCGTCACCACCGTCAGCGTCTGCGCCAGATGCCGCACCGCCGAGGCCAAGGCCGACACCGACCGATGTCGCAGCCGCGCCATTGCCGCCTGCGCCGCCGGTCACTCCAGCAGTTCCTCCTTGGCCACTTGCGCCGCCAAGAGCGCCCGCTGCGCCGCCAATGCCCAGGCCACCATAGGAGCCGCCACCCGTCGAGTTGGCCGTGCCGGCACCATTGCCACCATCAGAACCGGCAGAAATCCCTTCTCCGGCTTTCGCAAAACCGCCAGATGAGGTGTTGGTCTGGGTCATGGTGCCACTGTTCGAGACATGATCGAGGTGATCATTGTCGACCAGCTTGTTGGTCTGGGTGTTGACCGTCGCCGAATCGTTGCCTGAGCCGTTGAGGGCATCATTCAGGATGTCGTCGAGGTTCAGGTCATCGCCCGGATCATAGTCGATATCGCCCTTGGCCATGATGAAATCACCGGCCGTCGATCCGTGCATGTCGATATCTGCGAAATCGTCGTCGGTCGGCTCCCACCCTGTCATGCCAATATCAACGCCCACATGGACATCGGTATGCGAGGTGTTCTGGTTATGGTTGCCGTTCAGGTTCCCGTTGGCGTTGAGGTTTCCATTGCCATTCAGATTACCGTTGGCATTGGAGGTGGCATTGGCGTTTCCGTTATGGTTGCCGTTGCCGTTGGCATTTCCGTTGCCGTTCAGGTTCCCATTGCCATTGCCGTTGCCGTTCAGGTTGCCGTTGCCGTTGCCATTCCCGTTGTGGTTCCCATTGTCGTTGTCATTGTCGCTATGGGACTTCTGGAATTGGCCCTGACCCTGAAGCTGGGCCTGAAGCGCGGCTTGGGCCTGCAGCTGATCCTGTTCCTGGTCCTGGGACTGTTCTTGGTCGGGGTGGTCATGCCCGCCCCAGAAGTTGAGGCTGTTCCATGAATGCTTATTGCTCATCAGAGTATCTCCTAAAAATACATCTGCTGGACCGCCAGTCTATCAAAAGCGGTCATCGATCAGATGAAGTTTCTGTTTTTGATGGAAGTCTTGTCAGGCTGCGCGCCAATGGGTCGTGGATCGGAGAGAACCGATTTGGCGCCCGGAGGTCGCACCTGTGGCGTTGTTTTCGTGATGGAATCCCCCCCTGATATCTCACACCTCGACCGGGCCCTGCGAAACATGGCAAAATTGGCAGTCACTCGTGAACGATGAGGACCTGTTCGGATGTGATGGTTTGACCTGCGCCGCAGCAGACTTTAGCGGCCAGACAATCGTCGGCCATCATGCCTCGCCGCGATAGCTGCACAAAAGCGCTAGACCGTTCAGCGCCACAAATACGCCACAAAGCCTTGTAAACAAAGGGACAGTCCAGATGGACCATCAAAAGGACTAGTCACAAGCATTTATTTGCGGCGGGCGAAGTTAGTGTCAGGATCAGGAACGTCAAAGCAGAATCACCAATGCCATCAAAATTGGACAGACAATTTGGTGTAAATATGCTAAACTTTTACTCAGTTGATTAGTTCTGGTCCCTTCTCGTTCCGTGTGGGTAGTCGGGCGCACCGGTGCTTGAGCCGCTCCCATATTTCGTGCCTTCGGTAGGCGCGTCCGACGCGGAGACCTCAGCCATCG
>NZ_JBAPKZ010000021.1:0-80501 GCF_037083805.1 Roseovarius sp. D0-M9
AGTAGAACTCGGTGAAAATGGTCGTGAGTGCATTGAGGTTACCGTCCACTGTCTCATCTCCCTATGACGTGTCTGCAAGCTCTTGCGGCTGCCTTCAGACATATTTTCGTAACACAGGATTGTGATTGGTGGTAATAAAATTTCACCAGCACTCTATTTTGCGGTGTGAAGGTGAGGGGGCGCTGTGACGATAAGGTTAAGTGTTCCATCCCGGATGATCACGTTTCTCCTCGGCTGACGACGGCATGGAGTTCACAAACCGGCTCTTCGGCCTGCGCAAGCGAGCCGCAACAGGCTAGCACGAATTCGACACATATCCGCCGTTGTCCGTCGTAATGGCGTGTCCCCCAATCTGCTGTATCGTTGGCGTAAACTGATGCTTGAAGGAGGCAGCATTGCGTTGACTGGGGATGATAGCGTGACCAGGCCATGCTTCACGCTGGTCGCCAGCCCGCAATCCAACGGCATGTCAGAAGCCTTCCTGAAAACGTTCAAGCGCGACTACGTCCACGTAAATCCGTTGCCAGACGCTGACACTGTGCTGAGATTGATAGGAGACTGGATCGAAGACTATAATGAGAACCACCCACACAGCAGCCTGAAATGGCGCTCGCCTCGCGATTTCATCAGGGCCAAAACCGAAACCGCTTAAGTGTCCGGTGAAACAGGAGCTGGATCACTTGGCAACTCCGCGCCTTACTGATCTTTGTGTCGATCGCGTCGGTTGTCAGCTACGCTGATTGAGCGAATTACCTCATGGACCTTGATCCCGGTCAAATTGCGCGCTGACCAGCCGTGCCACGGTCGGTGGTGGAAATAGGAGGAGTGCTATGGAATATCTAGTCGAACTCGGACGGGAATTCGTTCAGGCGATGCGGGATGGTCGCGGCATCGAGCATGTCGACGAAGTCTATGCCGAGAACGCGCAGTCGGTCGAGGCGGTCGTGCCTCCCAATCGAGATGTGCGTATTGCCAAGGGCCGGGGTGCGATCAAAGCGAAGCGGACGGATTGGGCGTCATCGCATGAGATCCACAAGCTTGACGCAGATGGGCCCTATGTCCATCCGCCCAACCGGTTTGCAGTGCGGTTCGAGGTGGAGGTGACGCAGAAAGCCACGGGTCAGCAAATGAATTTGTGCGAAATCGCGGTTTATACGGTCGAGGATGGCAAGATCAGCCGCGAAGAGTTCTTCATGTTGCCGAAGTAGGAGGCGCGCTTGTTAAAACTTACAGCCAGGCTTCGAAGTGCTCGTGCTAACCACGACCAGAGCCTGCTCGGATGAGCGGCATTCCAACGTCGCAACTTTGATGGAAACGAGGCATTAGAGCAGTGACCTAGACGTGGGCAGAATTGCGCTGCCCTGCGCTCAAAGGCAGATTTGGATGAATGCTATAAGGTCGGCGGCTTGGAGGCTGGGGCAACAACCTCAAGCCACTCAGCATGGAGGACAGGACCGCCCGAGCGTTCGCGACCAGCGCAGCCTTTATGAGCCAATCCTCCTTTCGCCAATTCTAGCCCTTTGCTCCTCGACTGCAGAGCATCGAAACCTCCCCAAAAAAAAACCGTCTTTTGCCACTTTATGCAACCACGATCCGGCGTAAGCTATTGTTAAAAAACGCAATGAATGGTTGCCTCTGGCGAAAAATGTCAACCGCAGGGACCAGATATCGCCAAGTATGCAACCATTTTCACGGTTCAGAGACCCCTTATGCAACCGGATGGCAACCAAAACGCAACCAAAACGCAACCACATGCAACCAACCGACCATCACGAATGAGTCGGTTTGTTACAAACGCGCTCTAGGAGCTTTGTCTCGTCTCCAAGAGCGCAGAATGCGCCGCAACAGATACACTCGCCGGAATGTCGGCCCCGGATCACTTCCATCGGTGACCAAACGCAAGAATTCCACCCAGGCGATTTCGTTTTCGGTCAGCTCCGCGGGACCAAAGGTGGGCCGGCCCTTATGGGCCAACCCCCTGTTTGCTGCGGGGTGCTTGTTGACTGTCATGTCGCCATTCACTTGCCGAAGATCCCACGGATGGTATTTCGACTTCTTGCGGTCATGCGAGGATCACTGTGATCAGACGCATCGCGGATCTCCTGAAGCCAGCCGAGTTCGTTAGCCGTGGTCGGGGTCCCGAAAGTCTCGATGATGGCGGCCGCAGCCGTATCGCCTACTGCCTGCTCGAGGGCCAGCCGCATCAGGTAGCCCGGATCGCAATCCACTGCGCGAGCCATCGACGGCACACGATCTATGGCCAACTTGCTGGCGCCATTTTTGATCATGCTCACCATATTCGGATTGGGAAAGCCTGCCTCGTTTGCGATCTGCAGCTGGGATTTCCTCGATTTCAGTTCAAGCACCCGACGCTCTATGTATTTTGCGAGCTTCGTATCTTCATGCGGCTTCTTGGTCATCGCTCTCTCTCATTATGTGACGCAGCACGCGCTGCATGTCATATTTATAGCGACTCTGTGCTTGGGGCTGCTTGGGAGATGAAACGGAAGATGCGTCGGCCGGACCAGTTGGACCAGTCGGACCACATTGAATTTAAAACGTTTTCTCGGTCCAATCGGTCCGCCTGGTCCACGTGGCCAAAATGTTCTGAGGGTGAAAGGTGATGGATGAGAGAGGCTCTTCGCCTCTCTCTTATCAAGCCCCTAGTCGGATCGTCGGTCAGGCCTCGGCCGCTCCGAGGATCTTGGAGGCATGAACAGCATATGCCCTAGGGCGACCCGGGATGTTCCTTCCCATTCGCACCTGATAACCGCCACCTTTCTGGGTTTTCAGCAGGCCGCCGTTTGCATGCAAGCGAGCCATCTCGACCGGGTCGTGCTCCGGATGCATCGCCTGCCAGCAGTCGGGCCGGATGTAGAACCAGCCTTGGTCCCGCCAGCCGTCTATCGGATCATGGTCTCTGGTGTCGATCGTCTGGAACCGATCAGGGTGCTTTGAAACATAGTCCTGTGTGCGCTGCACTGCCGCACTGATCTCTTTGTTTGTTGTGCCCTCCCGGTTCTCAAACCACTCCAGAAACATCTCCCTTGCTGCCGCGTTGGCAGCGCCCACCGACCAGTCAGTCAGTCCGAGTTTCGTGGCCAACTCCCCCGCGAGTGCCGCAACGGCGAAGCGGACCAAGACGCGATGCACCTGTCCATCGTGAGGCGGCACGTCGGCCTTTTTCGCGGTATCACGGCAGAAACCATCGATGACGGACCGCCAGTTTTCTTTCTTATGAGTGTTCCTCATTATGGCCCCCACGAACTGCGGCCCGGCATGACCGTAGGTCTTTAGGCAGGCGCGATCGACCCGCTCCGCAAAGGCCTTGGCACTGGACGCACCGTGCAAGGTGTCGAATGCACCATGCGCCCGACAGTCCGCTTCGAGATTGATCAGACGCACGTCTTGGCCTGCAAATATCTTGCGACCGGCGCTGGCCATGTGGTCTTCGAGAGAGACCTCGCCGCTCGACAGAAGGGGCACACGCCAACGCTGTGATGTCTGCAGGGTCCCATTCGATTTTGCCCTGAGCCGACCCTCTCCGTCAGCCAGCTTGTAGACAGTGTCTCCGATCGTCCTCGGATCAGCTTTGTGCAACTCCTCGATGTTCAAGAAGGTATCATTAAATGCAGCCGCGATCCCCTCAAAGCCACTCGGCGTTCCATCCCAGCTCTGCAGCAGTGCGCGCTCACCCCAGACAGAGGCGGCGACATATTGAATTGTCGATTTGCCGCGCGAGGATAATCCGCGCAGATGAAACCCGCCTCCGTTCAACCCGAGGATGGACAACAGCGGCCCCGTGAAGGCGTGAGACACCGCTAGCATCATGAGCGGATTTTCGATGCAGGGCGCCGCGACCGCCTTTTTCCATGCTGTGAGCGTGCCCTTGCTATGGATTGCCGCCATCAGCTCATCAGATACACTGTCAGTGACTACCAGTGCGTCGCCGATCACATGACCGTTCCCGAGCACGAACGCATCATGCCGATCGGTGGTCCACCCGAGGCGATCGAAACGAAGATACTGAGCATCGGGCTGCCACGAGCGCAGGAGAACCATCACGCTCTCAGCCGCCTTGTCGACCGGTGCCAGTTCGAAGCCCACGTCGAAGAGAGGAGCCAGAGCCGCGTTCGCCGACTTATTGAGCTGCTGCTTGCTAATCACCAACTCGTGCCATTTGCCGTCCGGGTCCTGAACGGCAAGCACGCGACCCCATCCACGGCTGGCAGCATTCCGGCACCGCCCCTTCATGACGATCGGAGAGCAGATGCGTGTGGACACTACATCGCCGTCCTTGTTTTCTCGCAGTTCATGGATGCCATTTTCGTCGGAGATGTAACCTAAGGGCGGGCCATCCGAGGCGAATACGTCATCGCGCTGCAGGGTGATGGCCGTCGCGGCGGCTGCCGGGGTGGATGTGGCCGCAGGGGTGGATGTGGCCGCTGCTTCCCTAGTGTCGGTGTGGAAGGGCAGCACGTTCTTGTTCGGTGCGTCGTTCGGTGTGCGGTTTACGATGTCTGACATGGGGGTGCTTTCATTTTGAACATAACTGGAGAGACCAGCGCGGGAGGACACGCGCCGGTGGCGGGAGGGCTGAGGCCGCGCCTTGGCGCAGGCCTTATTGATGTCAGGATGCTTGGAGAGGCCTCAGCCCAGCGTCATGCCGACGGGCTCAAAGTCGAGGCTGGTTACGAAGCCGCAGACCAGCTGCCCTTCCCACTCCTCAATGTCACTGAGGCGCCAGCGCGTGGTCGTGCCCCCGAGCTTGACGGCGGCCGGGAAGTCGCCTTCGCGCTTCCAGCGCCAGATTGAATCCTTCGACACGCCAAAACGAGCGGCAACCTGGTCGACAGATAGGTAGAGGTTTTCACTAAGGGAGTTCATGAGCATTAATCCTAGGTCAAGGTTTTGAACGCTGACCCAAGTTTGTGCGGACAAACCTGCTCAGCACCTAGTCTATAGCGAACCGCCGGGCGGTGAGCTCAATTTAGCTTACTTATCGGCGCAATGTATCAATTCAGCAACACCTCTGCGGTCGGGTGTGGGAAGCTCATCCATAGTGATCGGGATGCAGATGACTGCAATTAGTGGCACTACAATGCAATCTCTTTGGCCACAAGGATGGTGGCAAACAAAGGCGGCGCCAGTAATAACATCTTTATTTCAAGCGCTTATGTAGGTTTATGGCGGAGACGATGGGATTCGAACCCACGAGACCCTTCCGGGCCTACTCCCTTAGCAGGGGAGCGCCTTCGACCACTCGGCCACGTCTCCACTGACGCGTATAACCAAGCGAACCTGGGGATTACAAGACCAAACTGCCTGACCATCCAAAAAGCTTCTGAGGTGCAGAGTTCAGGCCTGAAACCTCGGAAATACAATGATTTTCGAAGGATTTGGGCACTCCATCAGTGCAGGAACGCTTCGTTTGACGCGCCGGGAAGGAACGCGCCGGCGAGTTGGCGGGGCCGGCAATACGCCTGACAGCGGTCGGCGCGTCGGCCTTCGCTCTCCAACGACCTCCATGGATGTCGCCGGAACACCGCAGCGTGACCCGATCGCTCAAGGTGGCGCTGTGGGCCTTACTCAAGCGGAGGCGGAACTGCCCCCGACCAGCCAGCGGGAGAAGGCGTCGACCTCGCGCGCGGGGTTTCGCGTTGCCGGGACGAGCACATAGTGGCGTTCCTTGGGCGTCAAAGGTGGCAGGCTCAGTGCGGTGAGACGGCCATCGGCCAAGGGGCGCTCAAGAAGATGCGTCCACCCCAGCGCAACCCCCTCGCCGGCCATCGCCGCATAGGCGGCATCGCTATAGCTGCTGAATCGCAGCTTGGCCCCATCAAAGCCATCCCGCCAACCCGACTGCTGAAACCAGCCCGCCCAGTTGAGCCAGCTTGGCTCGGGTGAGGTGCTGTCGATCTTGGCAATATCGGTGCGGCGCGCCAGATCGGCCAGTGTCAGCGGCCCAAGGCGCTGAGCCATGGCGGGTGCGCACATCGGTACGACCGTGTCCGGGATCGACCCGACGACCCTCATACCGCGAAATGGCGGCTTGCCATAGCGCACGGCCAGATCGATCTGCCGATCATCGGGCGCCAGCCATGCATCCTCCGAGATGACGCGCAGGTCGATCTCGGGTTCGGCGTCGCGAAACGACGCGAGCAGTGGCAGCAGGCGAAAATGGCCGAACGCCACCGAGACGGCCACCGTCACCTTCATGGCGGGCCCGCGCAGCGTATCGAGCGTATTGGCCAGCGTATCGAAGGAGGCGCGCACCGAGGCGAACAGCTCCTGGCCTGCCTCGGTCAGAAAGACGCGGCGGTTGCGTCGGTCAAAAAGCGCGCGACCAATCTCTTGCTCCAGCGCGCTGATCCGCCTGCTGACCGCCGCCTGCGTCACGCCAAGCTCACCGGCGGCCACGGTAAAGCTGGCATGACGCGCCGCCGCCTCGAAAGCGACAAGCGCCGTCAAAGACGGCAGGGAGCGGCGCAAACGATGCATGAGTTCAGCGGACCCTTCTGGCAAAAATGAAGCACGCGATGGCGCCTTCCATGTAGTATATCCATAACTTCAGATCATGGATACATGCATTATTTCTGCAGTTGTCCGGTGTATGGCGTGCGCCTATCGTGGCGGCGAACAGAGGGGCCATAAGATGCTTGATGACCGTTTGACCACCACCTCCATTGCCGGGCTGCTGGCCGCGCGCCAGTCCGGCCATACCCTGCCCGCCGCGCTTTACACGAGCCAGGCGGCGTTCGACGCCGATTGCGACATGATCTTTTCGCGCCACTGGATCGCGGTCGGCGTGGCCTGCGACGTCGAGGAGGCGGGCGATGTCATCGCGCTGGATATCGGGCCGGCGTCGATCCTGATCCTGCGGGACGACGCAAATCAGCTGCGGGCGTTTCACAATGTCTGCTCGCACCGGGGCGCGCGGCTGGTGCCGCCGGGCCGGTCGGTCGTGGGCAAGCTGGTGTGCCCCTACCATCAATGGACCTATGACCTTGATGGCGCGCTGGCCCTTGCGCCACATATGGGTGTCGATTTCGAGCGCGACCTGCACCACCTCAAGCCTGTCGCGCTGCGCGATGTGGGCGGCATCCTCTATGCCTGCCTGTCGGACACGCCCCCGCCCGACATCACCGAGCTGGAGCAGGTGATGGAGCCGCGTCTTGCCCCCTACGATCTGCGCAACGCCAAGATCGCCTTCGAGCAGGATGTGATCGAGGAGGGAAACTGGAAGCTGACGATGGAGAACAACCGCGAATGCTATCATTGCGCGTCAAACCATCCGCAGCTGTCGCTATCCTTCCATGCGGCCGATTTTGGCTATGATCCCGACGGGCTGACCGAGACCGAGAAGGCCGAGGCAAACGGGCTGCTGGATGCCTACGCCCGCTATGGCGCCCATTGGGACAAGGAGGGTCTGCTCCATGCCGCGGTCGAGCATACCGTGGGCTGGCCCACGAATTTCCGCACCCAGCGCCTGATCATCGCCGGCCTCGGCGAGAGCCAGACACCCGACACGCGCGCCGCCGTATCGGTGCCGCTGGGCGACACGGAGCGCCCTTGGATGGGCGATGTGCATCTGTGGGGGATCAATTCGTGGAACCATGTGATGGCCGATCACGCGGTGATCTTTACCGCCTTCCCCATCGGACCCGACCGGACGCTGGTGCGCACGAAGTGGCTGGTCAACCGCGACGCGGTCGAGGGCGAGGATTATGACTTGGAGTATCTCACCTCGGTCTGGAAGCAGACCAATGCCGAGGACGCGCATCTGGTGGCGCTCGCGCACAAGGGCGCGCTGTCGCCGGGCTATCGCCCCGGCCCCTACTCGCGCTTTACCGAGCGTGCGCTGGACGAATTCGCGGCGTGGTATGTCGAGCGCATGACCGCAGAGGGCGCGGGCCATGGGGCTGGCACATGAGCGCTGCCGATCCCCAGGCATGGGGCACGCGCCGCCGCCGCCGCTTTGCGCCCGAAACCTGGGCCCCCTTGATCTGCAAGGGCGTCTGGGACGAGACGGCGGATGTGCGCACCTTTTTGCTGGCCACCGCCGATGGCAGCCGGATCGAGCATGATCCCGGCCAGTTCATGACGTTTCGCATCGACACGCCCGATGGCGCGGTCGAGCGGTGCTATACCATCGCCTCCTCGGCGGCGCGCGACGGCGGCATCGAGATCACCGTCAAGCGGCAGGATGGCGCCGCGTCGGGCCATCTGCATGACACGCTGACACCCGGAGCCAGCATTACCGCCTTCGGGCCCTCGGGCCGCTTTGGCCCCGTGGCATGGCCCGGCCTCAAATATGCGCTAATCACCGCTGGCAGCGGCGTGACCCCCATGCTGTCGATGCTGCGCACGGCAGCCGATCGCGGGATCGACGTCGATGCGGTCCTGCTTCAGGTCTCGCCCACCGATGCGGACATGATCGCGGCAGAGGAGATCGCGCTGCTCAAACGCCGCCTGCCGCAGCTGGTGCATATCCCCATCCCCACGCGGGGGGCAGGCGCCGCGCGCCCCAATGCCGAGTTGCTGACGAGCCTTATTCCCGACATGGCCGAGCGCACGGTTCTCTGTTGCGGCCCCCAGCCCTTCATGGAGATGGTGCGCAGCACGGCGCGCGATGCGGGCGTGCCATCCGAAAGCTATGGCGAGGAAAGCTTTGACTTCTCGTCGCCCGAGACCGAGATTACACCTGCGGCAGATGCGCGCCTGCGCTCGGTGACGTTTGCCCGTTCCGGCAAGGTCTTTGACTGCGCCGAGACGACGACGATCCTCGCGGCGGTCAAGGCGGCGGGGCTGCCCCTGCCCTCGTCCTGCGCGCGCGGCATGTGCGGCACCTGCAAGACGTTCAAACACTCGGGCGAGGTCACCATGGCGCATGAGGGTGGCATCCGCCAGCGCGAGATCGATCGCGGCTTCATCCTGCCCTGCGTCAGCCGCCCACTGACCGATATCGTCCTCGACTGCTAGGAATTCCCGATGAAAGACAGCGCCACCTCCGACCCGCTCTTGCAGCCCTACCAGCTCAAGCACCTGACTCTCAAAAACCGGATCATGACCACCAGTCACGAACCGGCCTACCCCGAGGACGGGATGCCCAAGGGCCGCTACCGCGCCTATCACGCCGAGCGCGCGAAGGGCGGCGTGGCGCTTACAATGACCGCAGGCTCCGCTGCCGTCAGCTGCGACAGCCCGCCGGTCTTCAACAATATCCTCGCCTATCGCGACGAGGTGGTGCCATGGATCACCGAGCTGACGGATGCCTGCCACGAGCATGACTGCGCCGTGATGATCCAGCTGACCCATCTGGGCCGCCGCACGCATTGGAACAAGGGCGACTGGCTGCCCGCCGTCAGCCCCGGCCCCCACCGCGAGCCTGCCCACCGCGCCTTTCCCAAGGTGATGGAGGATTGGGACATCGCGCGCATCATCGAGGATTTCGCGGATGCCGCCGAGCGCATGCAGGCGGGCGGCATGGACGGGATCGAGCTTTATGCAGGCGGGCACCTGCTGGATTCCTTCTGGTCGCCGCTGAGCAATGCGCTCAGCGGGCCATATGGCGCCGATACACTGGAAAACCGGGTGCGCTTCACGCTGGATGTGCTGAGCGCAGTGCGCAAGCGCACGGGCCCCGACTTCATCATCGGCGTGCGCGGCACGGCGGACGAAATGGAGAAAGGCGGCATCACCGCCGAAGAGGGCGTTCAGATCGCCCTGATGCTGCGCGACAGCGGCATGGTGGACTTCTTCAACGTCAACCGCGGCCGCATCCATACGGACCCGGCGATGACGCATATGATCCCCATCGGGGGCATGCCCAGTGCGCCTCATCTCGATTTTGCCGGGGGTATCCGGCGCGCGACCGGCCTGCCCACCTTCCACGCCTCGCGCATTCAGGACGTGGCGACGGCGCGGCACGCCATCGCGGCGGGCCATCTGGACATGGTCGGCATGACGCGCGCGCATATGGCCGACCCGCATATCGTGCGCAAGATCACCGAGGGCCGCGAGGATGACATCCGCCCCTGCACCGGCGCGAACTACTGCCTCGACCGGATCTATCAGGGGGGCATGGCGCTGTGCATCCACAATGCCGCCACCGGGCGCGAGGAGACAATGCCCCATGCCATCGCGCCCGCGCCGACGCCCCGGCGCGTGGTCGTCGTGGGCGCAGGGCCCGGCGGGCTGGAGGCGGCGCGCGTCGCGGCAGAGCGCGGCCATGAGGTGACCGTGCTGGAGGCCGCGGACGCCCCCGGTGGCCAGATCCGGCTGACCGCGCGCACCCCGCGCCGGTCCGAGCTGATGGGCATCGTCGATTGGCGGCTGGCGCAATGCGAAAAGCTGGGCGTGTCCTTTCACTTCAACACCTTCGCCGAAACAGAAGACGTCACCGCGCTTGCGCCCGATATTGTCATCATCGCAACGGGCGGCATGGCACATACGCAGCTCTATGAAAACGATGCGGAGCAACCCCATATCGTGACCAGCTGGGATATCCTGTCGGGCGATGTCAAAGCCTCGGGCGATGTTCTGATCTATGACGAAGCGGGGGATCCTGCGGGCCTTCAGGCCGCCGAGATCGCGCTCGAGGCGGGCGCGCGCGTCGAGATCATGACCCCCGACCGCAGCTTTGCGCCCGAGGTTATGGCGATGAACCTGCTGCCCTACATGAAGACGCTTCAGCACGACGATGTGACCTTCACGGTGACCAAGCGCCTGAAATCGGTCGAGCGTGTGGGCAACCGCCTGCGTGCGACCATCGGGACGGATTATTCCGATCGGCTGACCCACGCGGATTACGACCAGGTGGTGCTGAACTACGGGACGATGCCGCTGGACGAGCTCTACCATGCGCTCAGGCCACATTCGGTCAATGATGGCGCCGTGGATCATGACGCGCTGATCGCCGGGCACCCGCAGAACATCCGGACGCGTCCCGAAGGCCGGTTTCAGCTCTTTCGTATCGGTGACGCGGTCTCGGCGCGCAATACCCATGCGGCGATCTATGACGCGCTGCGCCTGCTCAAGGATCTGTAAGGGCCGGATAAGAGACGGGAAAGAGACCGGGGGCCTCGGTGCCCCTCGCAAGTGCGCAGGTTCAGGCAGCTTTCGCGCCACCCAAAGGGCCCAGAGGCGCGCCATGTCCCGGATGCGCGCCGCCGCCCTCACCTGCTTGGCGCCCAAGCCGCGAGGACACGCAAAATCCTGTGCGGGCTGTGCCGCCTGACCCTCTCTTTGCATTGACTGATCGCAGGCGACACGTTTTAAGGCGCGAACCTGCGCGGTCAAAACACCCCGCGCGGATCTTGCACAGGAAAGCGGGCCGAAAAATGCGACTGATCGCCGGGATTGCCACACTCATCTGTTGGATCAACTGGATTGTCGGGCAGGTGTTTTCCTGGCTGGCCCTCGGGGTCGTTCTGGTCTGCTTTACCGTCGTGGTGCAGCGGTATGTCTTTGCCATCAGCTATGTCTGGATGCAGGATCTCTACATCTGGCTGGGCGGCGCGATGTTCACGGCCGTCGCGGGGTTTGCGCTGCTGCGTGACGATCATGTGCGCGTCGATATCTTCTACCGCCCCGCGTCGGTGCGCAAGCGGGCCACCGTCGATCTGATCGGCGCGCTCATCTTCCTCCTGCCCTTCACCAGCGTCGTCTATGTCTACTCCATGCCCTTCGTCCTGCGCGCCTGGTCCTACAGCGAGGCGTCGGCGAATGTCGGCGGGATGCCCGGCCTCTTCATCCTCAAGTCGTTCATCATCGCCTTCGTTGTCCTCTTGGCCTTGCAGGGCATCGCGATGATCTGCCGCTCGATCCTTGTCCTCAGGGGGCGCCGCGATCTGGTGCCGGAAAGTATCCAATACCCCGTCGGTGCGGATGAAGCCGCCGCCGCCGCAATAGAGGGATCGCACTGATGGATCCGATTCTGATCGGCGAGATCCTCGCCGGGCTCATGTTCTTTGGCATCATCGGCTTCTTGCTGATGGGCTTTCCGGTGGCCTTCACGCTGGCGGGCGTGTCGCTGATGTTCGGCGGGGTCGGCTATGCCTTGGGCGTGTTCGACCCCTCGAATTTCGGCGCGCTGCCCAACCGCTACATTGGCTTCATGACCAACGAGGTGCTGGTCGCGGTCCCGCTCTTCATCTTTATGGGCGTGATGCTCGAACGCTCGCGCATTGCCGAACAGCTTCTGCTGACGATGGGCAAACTCTTTGGCAACCTGCGGGGCGGGCTGGGTATATCGGTGATCCTGGTCGGTGCCATGCTGGCGGCCTCGACGGGCGTCGTGGGGGCCACCGTTGTCACGATGGGCCTCATCTCGCTGCCCGCGATGCTGCGCGCAGGCTACGACCCCAAGCTATCGACAGGCGTCATCTGCGCGTCTGGTACGCTGGGCCAGATCGTGCCGCCCTCGACAGTCCTTATCTTCATGGGTGACATGCTGTCTGGCATCAACAGCCAGGTGCAGATGGAAAAGGGCAATTTCGCCCCCACAGCCGTATCGGTGGGCGACCTTTTCGCCGGCGCGCTCTTGCCCGGCTTCCTGCTGGTCGGGCTCTACCTCGCCTATACGGTCTTCAAGGCGATCACCGACCCCGCCTCTTGCCCGGCCACGCCCGTGCCCGAGGCCGAGCGCGGCGACCTGATGGGCGAGGTCTTCTCGGCGCTTCTGCCTCCGATGATCCTGATCCTCGCCGTTCTCGGCTCGATCCTGGGGGGCATCGCCACCCCGACCGAGGCGGCATCGGTCGGCGCAGTGGGCGCGATGGTGCTGGCTGCATTGCGCTGGCGACTGAACCTGACCATCCTGCGCGAGACGGTGATTGCCACGGCGACGATCACCTCGATGGTGTTCATCGTTCTGCTGGGCGCCTCGGTCTTTTCGATCGTCTTTCGCCTGATGGGCGGCGACAACCTGGTGCATGAGTTCCTAAGCAATCTGCCCGGTGGCACGCTGACGGCAGTGGCCATGGTCATGGCGATCATGTTCTTCCTCGGCTTCATCCTCGACACGTTCGAGATCATCTTCATCGTGATCCCGATCACCGCGCCGGTCCTCTTGATGATGGATGTCGATCCCGTGTGGCTGGGCGTGATCGTGGGGGTGAACCTGCAGACATCCTTCCTGACACCGCCCTTTGGATTTGCGCTGTTCTACCTGCGCGGGGTGGCCCCGCCGGACCTGCCGACCTCGGCCATCTACAAGGGCATCCTGCCCTTCGTGGGCCTGCAGATCCTGGCCATCGCGATCCTCTTTGCGTTCCCCGGCATCGTCACCTGGTTGCCCAAGGTGATCGCGGGATAGCGCCAGACATGAAAAAGGCCCGGCAGCGATGCCGGGCCTTTCTGGTTTGGGTCGTGTTTCAGACCATCAGATGTCAAAGAAGTTTTCGCGCGCCCGCTGAAACGGCAGGTCGATCTGCTCGGTTCGCGAGCGGACCAGAGCCAGCGCGCTGAGGTAGCTTTCGGTCGTCTTCTTGACCAAAGGATCGTCGCTGGCGCGCAGCTCTTCGATCAGCTCCTTGGCGGCGTCGGCGCCTGCTTCCATTATGTCATCGGGGAATTGATGCACCTGCACGTCGTGCTCTTCGACCAGCGTTTTCAGCGCGCGCGGATCGTTGGCGACGAAATCGGCTGATACCATGTCATACTCGGCCTGCGCCACGTCGCGCACGAGGGCCTGCAGATCGTCCGGCAGCTCCTGATACTTGGCCTTGTCGACGACGACCTCGGTGGCGAGGCCCGGCTCGACAAAGCTGGACAGGTAGTAGTGCTTGGCTACCTGGTGAAAGCCGAGGGCCAGATCGTTGTAGGGGCCGACGAATTCGGCGGCATCGAGGTTGCCCGATTGCAGCGCCTGGAAAATCTCGCCGCCCGCCATGTTGGTGACGGTCGCGCCCAGTTTCTCCCACACACGGCCACCAAGGCCAGGCGTGCGAAAACGCGTGCCCTCAAGGTCCGAAAGGCCGGTCAGTTCTTCGCGGAACCAGCCGCCTGCCTGATTGCCAGTGTTGCCCGACAAGAAGCCCTGAACGCCGAACTGGTCATAGATCTCGTCCCAGATTTCCTGACCGCCCATGAAGCGGACCCATGCGGTCAGCTCGGCTGTGGTCATCCCGTAGGGCACGCCGGTAAAGAACGACAGCGCGGTCGATTTGTTCTGCCAGTAATAGGCGGCGCCGTGGCTCATCTCGGCGGTGCCGTCGATCACGGCGTCGAGGCTTTGAAGCGGCGGAACCAGCTCGCCCGCGGAATAGACCTGCACGGTCAGCCGCCCCCCCGAAGCGGCGGTGATGCGGTCGGCGAGGCGCTGTGCGCCGACACCGAGGCCGGGGAAATTCTTGGGCCATGTTGTGACCATGCGCCACGTGATATTGCCCTGCGCAATGGCCGGTGCGGCCAGCGCGGTCGCGGCGGTGCCGATGGCGCCCGCGCGGATAAAGGAACGACGATCCATAAAGGTAACCTCCCAAGTAAGACGGATCTCGCGGGGCCGGCAATGCTCCTCGCATCCGGCCCCACGGCAGTTTCGCGAATTAATCAGCGGTCACGGGCAATGTCCATGATTACATCTGGATTACATCCGCCCTGGCAGCGCGCTCAGCCGCGCGATAGCACCGCGCGGGGGCGCGCCCGGTAGAGCGCCGATGTGATAAGCCCCGCAAGAACCGCCTTGATCGCGTCACCCGGCACAAAAGCAGTGACCAGCAGCGCGGCCTCACCCAGCGTCTTGCCCAGAACCTGCGCCATCCCGATGATGCCGAACACATAAAGGACCAGCCCGCCTATGGCCGCCGCTACGCCTGCCGACACGGCCAAGGGCACGCTGCGCCAACTTTGCGTGATGAGACCCGCAACGAAGGCCGCCAAGGGGAAGGCGACAAAGAAGCCGCCGGTGGGCGAGACGATCACGCCAAGCCCGCCCCGGCCGCCCGACAGCAGCGGCAGGCCGAGGCAGACCAGCAACATGAAGAGAAGCACCGCCATCGTGCCGCGCCGCGCGCCCAGCACCGTGCCACAAAGCATCACGCCCAGCGATTGCGCCGTGATCGGCACGCCGAAGGGCAGCGTCAGTTGCGGAATGACGCCGAGCGCCGCGATCAGCGCGGCAAAAAGGGCGACGAGGGCGATATTGCGTTCCATGGGGCAAGCTCCTGAAAAGGCGGTTTGGCGCATAGGTGCGCCAGAACAGGGCGGTCTGGCAACCGAAAATTGGTCAGAAACCGCCCCTCGCCTTGAGCGCATCGGCCACATGCTCGGCATCGTCGATGGCGCATAGGGCAAAGGGCGTCACGATCCGCCAGCCCGGCCTGCGCGCTGATCGGGCGCGCCACGCCCGCGCCAGTTGCGTGCCCTTGCCCGCCAGCATGGGGGTAAACCGGATGACGAGCGCGATCCCCAACTCCAGCCCGCGCGTGCCGACGCCAAAGCGGCGCAGCGGCGCGGCCAGCCATTTGACGACCGCGATCATATCGGTCAGCCGCGTCGTCATCGTCACCAGATTGGCAAGGCCCACCGCCGTCATCAGCCGCAAGGCAATGACCGCACCCTGCCCCGGCGCGGCCGTGACCAGATGCCAGACGAAGATGATGGCCAGAAACGGCCAGAGCACGCGCAGACGGCCCATGCCGCTGCGAAAGAACACCATTCCCGGCGCCGCGTAGAGGGCCAGCATCCCGGCAAAGGCGCCCAAATGCCCTGCCACGCTGCCCATCGCGAACAGCGCCATCGTGGCGATGCAGAGCGCGCCCAGCTTGGCCCCCGCAGGCCAGCGATGCGCGCGGGTTTCAATCGGTGAGGTCAGCGATATCATCGAGGTCTCCCAGCCGCTCCATTTCGGACATGAACGTCGCCAGCACCTTCTCCGGCGCGCCGTCATCGGCGATGCGCCCCTCGGCAATCCAGACCGCGCGATCATAGCCCGCCACCACGGCGGGGTCATGCGTGATGTGGATCAGTTGCGCCTCCACCCCATCCAGATAGCGCATCAGTTGCATCCGCGTGGGGATGTCGAGGCCCGACAACGGCTCGTCCAGCACGATCACCGATGGGCGCATGGCCAGGATCGACATGAGGCAGACAAGCTGCTTTTGCCCCTGGCTGAGCGGATGGATCGACGCCCCGCCCCAATGCGCCTTGCCAAAGCGGGCGAGGATGGCGCGCACGCCCTCTGTCGCCTCGGCCTTGGACTGGCCAAGCTGCTGTAGGCCAAAGGCGATTTCTTCGTCCACAGTCGGAAAGATGATCTGGTGATCGGGGTTCTGGAACAGGATCCCGATGGTGCGGATCGCCGCGCGCCGGTCCCGCGCGACATCGACGCCGTGAATGCACACGCGGCCCGCATCCGGCGCCTGCAATCCCGCGATGACACGCGCCAGCGTGCTCTTGCCCGATCCGTTGCGCCCGACGACGCCGATACGCGCCTCATCGGCCTCAAGCGTGACACCCCGCAGGATGGCCCGCCCCTCCAGCGTCAGCGACACGTTCGTTATGTTCAGCAAAGATGCCACCGCGCGCCTGTCCTCCGCATTGCGAGGCCATGACTTAGCCGGGCGGGCATGGGTAAAACAAGGCTTGAGATGCGGGCGGGGCGCGGGCAAGGTGCCGGCCAATCCGCTTGCACGCCAAGCTCTGCTGAAAGGACACTCCGGATGGACCGCGCCGACATCGTGCACGAGAATTTCCGCACGCGCAGCGCATCGGGCGATCTGCCCGGTGGCGCGGATCCCGCGCCCTCGCTGGGTCATGAGGACGCCATCGGCCTTTATCGCGCGCAATGCCTCAGCCGCGCGTTGGACCGCACCAGCCGGGCAATGCAGAAGGCTGGCCAAGGCTTTTATACCATCGGCTCCAGCGGGCATGAGGGGATGGCGGCGGTGGCGCATGCCCTGCGCCCCGATGACATCGCCTTTCTGCACTACCGTGACGCTGCCTTTCAGATCGCACGCGCCGGTCAGGTGCCCGGCCAGTCGATCCTTTGGGACATGCTGCTGAGCTTTGCTTGCGCCGCCGAGGATCCGGTATCGGGCGGGCGACACAAGGTGCTGGGCTCACGCGCGCTGATGATCCCGCCGCAGACCTCGACCATCGCGTCACATCTGCCCAAGGCAGTGGGCGCGGCCTACGGCCTCGGCCTTGCCCGTCGCCGCCCGCCCGAGCATCGCTGCCTGCCGCACGACGGGATCGCGGTGGCGACCTTCGGCGATGCCTCGCTGAACCATTCGACCGCGCAGGGCGCGATCAACACCGCAGGCTGGACCGCCGTGCAATCGGTGCCCCTGCCCCTTTTGCTGGTGTGCGAGGATAACGGCATCGGCATCTCGACGCCCACGCCCAAGGGTTGGGTCGCAGCCAGCATACGCCACCGCCCCGGCATCAAGTATTTCACCGCCAATGCCCTCGACCTCTACGAGACTGCGCAGATCGCCGCCGAGGCCGCGCGCTATGTGCGCACCCATCGCAAGCCCGCGTTTCTGCACCTGACCATGGTGCGCCTTTACGGCCATGCGGGGGCCGATCTGCCCACGACCTACATGCCCACCGCGCAGGTCGAGGCCGAGGAGGCGAATGATCCGCTGCTGCATTCCGTGCGCCTTCTGGATGTCGCGGGCGCCCTGCCGCACAAGGACGCGCTGCGCATCTATGACGAAACCTGCGAGCGGGTCGCGCGCGTCGCCGCAGAGGTCACCACGCGTCCGCATCTGAAAACGGCTCAGGACGTAATGGCCAGCATCGTTCCGCCCCGCCGCCTGTGCGCGCCCACCAACGGGCCCACGCCCGAAGCGCGCGAGGCCGCCTTCGGCAGTGACATGCGGCAGATGGACCAGCCGCAGCCGATGAGCCGCCTGATCAACTGGGCGCTGACCGATCTTATGGCCGCCCACGGCGAGATTGCCGTCATGGGCGAGGATGTGGGCCGCAAGGGCGGTGTCTATGGCGTCACGCAGCGGCTGCAACAGCGCTTTGGCACCGACCGCGTGATCGACACCATTCTGGACGAGCAGAGCATCCTTGGCCTTGCCATCGGCATGGCGCATAATGGCTTTGTCCCCGTTCCCGAGATCCAGTTCCTCGCCTATCTGCACAACGCCGAGGACCAGCTCAGGGGCGAAGCCGCGACGCTGCCGTTCTTTTCGCAAGGGCAGTTCACCAACCCCATGGTGCTGCGCATCGCGGGGCTGGGCTATCAAAAGGGGTTCGGCGGGCATTTTCACAATGACAACTCGCTCGCCGTTCTGCGCGACATTCCCGGCCTGATCGTCGCCTGCCCGTCCTCTGGCCCGGATGCCGCCCGGATGCTGCGCGAGGCCGTGCGCCTTGCCCGCGAAGAGCAGCGCGTGGTCGTCTTTGTCGAGCCGATCGCCCTTTACCCGATGCGCGATCTGCATGAGGCCGGCGATGGCGGCTGGATGGGCACCTATCCCGCGCCCGATGAGCGGATCAAACTGGGTGAGGTCGGCGTCCACGGCACGGGCCGCGATCTGGCCATCGTCACCTATGGCAACGGGCATTACCTGTCGCGGCAGGCGCAACAGGCGCTGGCAGCGGAGGGCATAAACGCCCGCGTCATCGACATGCGCTGGATCGCGCCCCTGCCGGAAAAGGCACTGCTCGAGGCTGTGCGCGGCTGCAAATCGGTGCTCATCGTCGATGAATGCCGCCGCACCGGAGGGCAGGCCGAGGCGCTGATGGCCCTCATGGTCGAACGCGCCGAACTGCCCGTGGCGCGGCTGACCGCCGAGGACAGCTTTGTCGCCACCGGCCCCGCCTATGCCGCCACGATGCCCTCGAAAGAGACCATTATCGCCGCCGCACGGGAGGCCGTCGAATGAGCTGCCGCGCCGTTCTCATCTGCCCGGGCCGGGGCACCTACAACAAGGCCGAGCTGGGATACCTCAAGCGCCACCACGCGGGCGATGCCCTGCTGGCGCGCTTTGACGACATGCGCCGCGCAGCCGGCGAGGCACCGCTGAGCGAGCTGGATGGCGCCGCGCGGTTCAGCACGGACACGCACGGGACGGGCGATGTCGCCTCGCCGCTGATCTACGCGAGCTCGCTGCTGGACGCGCGCGCACTGGCCGAGGATATCGAGGTGGTCGCGGTCACCGGTAACTCGCTGGGCTGGTATAGCGCGCTGGCCGCAGCGGGCGCGCTGGACCCGGAGGCAGGCTTCGAGGTGGTCAACACTATGGGCCGCCTGATGCATGAGGGCGGCGCGGGTGGCCAGCTGGTCTATCCCTGCACCGGCCCCGACTGGCGCCCCGATCCCGCGCGGCGCGCGGGCCTGATACAGACGATCCGCCAGATCGACGGTCACGCCGGTGTGCTGCGCCTTTCGATTGATCTGGGCGGGATGCTGGTGCTGGCGGGCGATGCCGAGGGGCTGGCCGAGTTCGAGGCTTCCGTGCCGCAGATCGACAATCGCTTTCCCATGCGCCTGCCACATCACGCGGCCTTTCACACCGATCTCATGGCCCCCATCGCCGAAGCCGGGCGCGCGGCGCTGCCGCGCGATCTCTTTGGCCAGCCGAAGGTGCCGATGATCGACGGGCGCGGCGCGATCTGGTGGCCGGGCGCCACCGATACGGGCGCGCTCTATGACTACACGCTGGGCGCGCAGGTGAGTCAGACCTACGATTTCGCGCGTGCCATTCGTCACGCCGCGCGCGAAATCGCGCCGGACATGTTCATCATCGCAGGCCCCGGCACCACATTGGGCGGCTCTGTCGCCCAATCGCTGATCGCCTGCAACTGGCAGGGCCTCGGGGATAAGCCCGCATTTCAAATCCGGCAGGACGAGGCGCCGTTTCTGGTGTCGATGGGCAACGCCGACCAACGCGACATCGCCACCGGCTGAGCCCTGCGCCGCCTGTCAGAGGCGCGGCATGCGAAAGGTAAAGACTGTGCTGCCCTCATCCGAGGTCATGGTCAGATCGCCGCCATGCGCGCGGGCGATCTCGCGCGCGATGAACAGGCCAAGGCCAAGGCCCTGACGCGACTGGGCCAGATTGCCCCGCGCAAAGGGCTCGAACAGCATGGCGCGCACGGCGTCCGGGATCGGCGCGCCGAGGTTGGTGACCCACAGGTAGAAAGACCCCTTCTGGTCCTGCGCGCTCATCGTGACCACCGCGCCCTCCTGGCCATGCAGGACGGCGTTGGCCAAAAGGTTGGAAATCATCTGCGAGATGCGGCCCGCATCGCAGCGGATCGGATCGCAAAAATCATATTCGGTAACGATTTCGGTATCCGGATGGGCCAGCGAAATCTCCTGGGCGACATGCTCGAGGATTTCTTTGACATCATACTCCTGCTCGCGGTCGATATCGAGACCCCCGCCCAGCCGGGCGCGCGCGAAGTCCATGACATCGTCGATCAGCCGCGCAATACGGGCGGACGATCCTTCGATTGACGCGATCATCTCGTGTGTCTCGCCGTCTTGCGCCTTGCGCGCAATGATCCGGGCAGCGGCGTTGATCGCGGCCAGGGGATTGCGCACGTCATGGCCCAGAACGGCGATGAACTGCTCGCGCAGCTTGGCCTCCTCGTCGCGCGTCCGCAGGGCAGCCTCGTTTTCCTTTTCGGCGGTAATGCAGCGCCCCGAGCAAAAGAAGTATTCATCTTCCGGCACTGTGTGCCAGGAAATCCAGTGATAGCTGCCATCCTTGCAGCGATACCGGTTGACGAAGTTGAAGATCGGCTGGCCCGCTTTTACGCGCTCGAACACTCTCAGCGTGTTTTCGACGTCTTCTGGGTGGATCAGATCAGCAAAGTGGCGTCCCGCAACCTCGTCCTGCCCGTATCCCAGCAATGTCATCCAAGCCGGATTGGCCGCGACGAATCGGCCCGCCATGTCCAACAACCCAAGCAAATCGGGCGTGACCAGCCACGTGCGGCCACTGATATCGGTCTGTTTCACGTTCTAAGTTTACCCGCGCTCAAGAATACTTGGACGCTAGCATTGCAACGCAAGCGTGTCATCCTCTTTGCCACCCCGCACTCGCCCGCCGAGATGGCGGGGGAGTGCGCGAGGCGGCCGTCGCCCTAACGTCCCTTCCAGACGGGATCGCGCTTTTCCGCAAAGGCGCGCGCGCCCTCCATCTGGTCTTCGGAGGAGTAGAGGCGGTCGACGGTGGGATATTGCCTCCGCGCGATCTTGTTCATCACGGTCTGAAAATCACTGCCTTCGGCATCGCGCACGATCTCCTTCAACGCGGCGTAAACCAGCGGCGGCCCCCCCGCCAGCCTGCCCGCCAGCGCCCGCGCCTCGGTCATCAGGTCGGCGGCGGGCACCACGCGGTTGATGAGGCCCCAGCGCGCGGCCTCTTCGGCGTCGATCCAGCGGCCCGTCAGCAGCATCTCCATCGCGATATGATAGGGGATCCGCTTGGGCAGCTTGACACTTGCCGCATCCGCAACAGTGCCCGAGTTGATCTCGGGCAGCGCGAACTGCGCGTGATCGGCGGCAAGGATGATATCGGCGCCCAGTGCCAGCTCCAGCCCGCCGCCACAGCAGATGCCATTGACGGCGGCCACGATGGGCTTGTTCAGGTCGCGCAACTCCTGGATACCGCCAAAGCCGCCGACGCCGTAATCGCCATCGACCGCATCGCCATCGGCTGCCCCCTTGAGATCCCATCCGGGGCAAAAGAACTTCTCTCCGCCCCCGGTGATGATCGCGGCGCGCAAATTGTCATCGTCGCGAAAATCGCGAAACACCTCGCCCATGAGGCGGCTGGTGTTGAGGTCGATCGCATTGGCCTTGGGGCGGTCCAACGTCACTTCCAGCACGTGGCCCCGCGTGGTCGTCTTGATCGGGCTGTCGGTCATGCGTGTTCTCCGGTTCTGATTAAGGCATCTGCCGCGACGGCGCGCGTGGCCGTGCAGATCAGCGGATTGATCTCGACCTCCTGCACCGCGTGGGCGTTATGGGTGATGTAGTCCTGCACGGCCATGACGGCATGCACAATGGCCGGGCGGTCCACGCCGGGCTGGCCGCGGTATCCCGCCAAAAGCGGCGCGATGCGCAGACTGTCCAGCGCGCCGATGATATCCGCCTCGGACACAGGCAGGATCAGCGATGCACTGTCCTTCATTATCTCGGTCAGCGTGCCGCCCGCCGCGAGCGTCAGGACAAAGCCATGCGCCGGGTCGCGCACCACGCCGATCAGGAGCTCGGCAATGCTGCCGGTGATCATTTCCTCCAGCAGGTAGCCCGGCGCCTGCATCCGCGCGGCGGCCTCGATCACCGCGCCGGGCGCGGCGAGGTTCAGCGCCACGGCGCCCGCCTCGGTCTTGTGCGCAAATCCTTCGCCCTTCAGCACGATCGGGAATGCGGCGCGTGCCGCCGCAGCCTCGACGCCTTCGGCATGGACACGCTCTGACTGCGGCACGGCAACCCCATGCGCGGCCAGCGCGGCCTTGCTCTCGGCCTCGCTCAGCACGCGCGCCTCCGGCGCGGCGCCGGGCAAGAGGATTGGCTGTTCCGCCGGTCGGTGAAGGCCAAGCGCCGCCGCAAGCTCGATCGCCGTCATCGCGTCGTCAATTCCCAGCAGCGGAATCAACCCGGCCTCGATGAGGCGGTGCGCAATCCGCTCGCTCAGGTTCTCGGGCAGGGTCGCGACCACCGCCAGCGGCTTGCCCGCTGCGCGCGCGGTAGCGGCGCCTGCGGCGATGGTGCACTCCCAGGCCGCTTCGCTGCACCTATCTGTGCGCGGATAATCGACGACAAGACAGCCCAGCGCCACGTCCCCCGCCAGCGCGGCGGTGAAGGCTCGGGTCATCGCGTCGACATCATCCCAGATGAAAGTGTGGTAATCCAACGGATTGGCCAGCGCCACCATGGGCCCGAGGGCCGCGCGCAGCCCCTCGTGCTGGACGGGGCTCAGAGGAGCAAAGGTCACGCCCCTCCCGACAGCGGCATCGGCCATCAAGCTTGCCTCGCCGCCCGAGCAAGAGATCGACACGATCCGGTCCGAGCCGAGCGGCCCGGCCATGTGCAGCAGCTTGAGCGTCTCCATCAGGGCCGGCAGGCTCGCCACCTGCGCGACACCCAGCCGCCGCAAGAGGGCGCGCGCCCCTGCATCGCTGCCCGCGAGCGATGCTGTATGCGACACCGCAGCCGCGCGCGCCTGATCGGATTTGCCGACCTTCAGCGCGACGATGGGCTTGCCCAGCACACGCGCGCGATCCGCCAGCGCCTCGAAGGCGCGCAAATCTCCGATGCCCTCGATATGCAGGCCCAGCGCCGTGACGCGGCTATCCTCCAGCAGCGCCGCACCGATCTCGGCCAGCCCGGTCTGCGCCTGATTGCCGGCGGTCGCAACATACGCCAAAGGCAGACCGCGCGCCTGCATGGTCAGATTGATGGCGATGTTCGAGCTTTGGGTGATCAGCGCAACGCCGCGATCGCAGCGCGCGCCGCCATGCTGATCGGGCCAGAGCAGAGCACCATCGAGGTAGTTGATGAAACCGTAGCAATTGGGCCCGATGATCGGCATCGCCCCCGCCGCCTCCAGCAGCTGGTCTTGCAGCGCGTCGCCATCGCCGGTCTCGGCCTGCGCCTCGCGAAAACCACTGGCAAAACAAACCGCCCCACCTGCACCCATGGCGCTGAGGCTCCGCACCGTGTCGATCGTGGCGCTGCGGTTGACCCCGATAAATGTGGCGTCAGGCACCTCGGGCAGATCATCGAGAGAGGGAAAGGCGCCCAGCCCCGCCATCTCGGCGCGGCGCGGGTGGACGGGCCAGATCGGCCCGTCAAAACCCATGCGGCGGCATTGTTCGATCACCGAGGCGCACCAGACCCCACCACCGACAACGGCGATGGATTTTGGTCGAAAGAGGCGGGACAGGTCGCGCGTCATATCGAGTGCCGCTCCAAAAGAGATTTCATGCCTCCGGCGGGGATATTTTTCGCAAGAAGAAGGTGGGCGTAACGCATGATTAACCATTCCTGGTCAGAGTGTAATTACGGTACAGGCGGGGACGCCGATGACCGTGCAAGGAGAAAGGGTTTAGCCTTTTCGGGGGGTGCCATTATTGGCGCCCCCTTTCTTTTTGCTCCAAATATCCCCGCCGGAGGCAAAAGGTTCTTTTGGAGCCACGCAGATCACGCGCCCAAGGGCCGCAACAGATCGCGGCTGATGATGTGCCGCTGGATTTCCGAGGTGCCGTCCCAGATGCGCTCGACGCGGGCGTCGCGCCAGAAGCGCTCGATCGGGAAATCGTCCATCAGGCCCATGCCGCCATAGATCTGGAGTGTCGTATCGGTCACGCGGGCCAGCATCTCGCTGGCATAGAGCTTGGCCGAGGCGATCTCGCGGTTGGCGGGCAGGCCCTGGTCAAGCCGCCAGGCGGAGGCGAGCGTCAGCCAGTCGGCGGCGTCGATCTCGGTGATCATGTCCGCGATCTGGAAGCTGACGCCCTGATTCTTGCCTATGGGCTGGCCGAATTGCTTGCGCTCGGCCGAATAGTTCAGCGCGAGGTCAAAGCAGCGCCGCGCGCGGCCAACAGCCATCGTGGCCACCGTGATGCGCGTGGCGTAGAGCCATTCGTTCATCACTTCGAAGCCGCCATCGACCTCGCCCAGCACCTGTGCGTCCGGCAGGCGGCAATCGTCGAACTCGAGGATCATGTTCTTGTAGCCGCGGTGGCTGACCGATTTGTACCCGTCGCGGATCGTAAAGCCGGGCGTGCCGCGATCGACGAGGAAGGTGGTGATGCGTTTCTTGGGTCCCTTGGGCGTGTCGTCCTCGCCCGTGGCGATGAAGACGATGATGAAATCCGCGTGATCCGCGCCCGAGATGAAATGCTTGGTCCCGTTCACCACCCAGTCGCCGCCGTCGCGTTTGGCGGTGCACTTCATGCCGCGCACGTCCGACCCGGCGCCCGGCTCGGTCATTGCCAGCGCGTCCATCCGCTCGCCCCGAACGGCAGGCAGAAGATAGCGCTCGCGCTGTTCCTCGTTGCAGGCCATCAGGATGTTCTGCGGCCGTCCAAAGAAATGCGTGAGCGCCATGGAGCCGCGCCCAAGCTCGCGCTCGACCAGAGCGAACTCAAGGTGCGACAGCCCTGCGCCGCCGACCTCTTCGGGGAAATTGCAGGCGTAAAAGCCGAGGTCCAGCGTCTTTTGCTTGATCTTTTCGGCCAGCTTGGCGGGCACTTCGCCCGTGCGCTCGACTTCGGCCTCATGGGGGTAGATCTCGTTCTCGACAAAGCTGCGCACGGTCGAGACGATCATCTCCTGTTCGTCGGTCAGTCCGAATTGCATGGGTTCACTCCTTATGGGCGGCGGCCAGCGCGGTCACGCGGGCGGCGACATCGGGGGCCGGATCACAGGTGCGGCGGGTTTCGAGGCTGACATGCAGCATGAACTGGTCACAGGTGGCCATGACCTCGCCGTCCGAGGCCCGGCGCATTTCATGCAGGCAGCGCAATTTCTTGCCCTCGCCTTGCGTGACGCGGCTATAGACCTCGACGGCCTCGCCTGCGTGGGTCTCGGCCAGGTATTTCGTCGTCGTCTCGACGGTGAAATAGCTGTGGCCGCCCGCGACATAGGCATCATCTGCGCCGACATAGGCCATCACCTCTTCGGAAGCGTCCGAGAAGATCTGGCCGTAGCGCCCCTCGTTCATGTGCCCGTTCACATCCGTCCAATCGACAGGGATGGTGCGCCGCAGGCTCAGCATGGGCGTGCCAGCCTCAAGCTCGGGCCGCATCGTCTTTTCGTGCTCGTTCAGCAGGCGGCCCGAGGCATTGCCCTGCTGCTTCAGCGCGCGCATCATGGCGATGAGGTTGCCGTCGCGCTTGCGCTCAAGCTCGCGGATGGTGAGGTGGCCGGACTGGTCATCGGACTGGTCCGCGATCATCTGCGCCAGTTCGTCGGTCAGTTCGGGGACATCCATCAGCTTGGTCCAGGGCCATTTCAGGCAGGGGCCGAACTGGTCGATGAAATGCTTCATCCCCGCCTCACCGCCGGCGACACGATAGGTCTCGAAAAGGCCCATCTGCGCCCAGCGGATGCCAAAGCCATATCGGATGGCATTGTCGATCTCCTCGGTCGTGGCGATACCGTCCTTGACCAGCCAGAGCGCCTCGCGCCAAACCGCCTCCAGAAAGCGGTCGGCGATATGGGCGTCGATTTCCTTGCGCACCCGCAAGGGATAGAGACCGACGGAGGTCAGAAGTTCGGCGGCGCGATCCACGGTCTCGGTGTCGCTGGCATCCGTCGCGACGACCTCAATCAGGGGCAACAGGTAGACCGGGTTGAACGGGTGGCAGACCATGATCTGGCCGGGGCGCGCGGCGCCCTCCTGAAGCTCGGTCGGTTTGTAGCCGCTGGTGGACGAGCCAATGATGGCTTGCGCATCGCAGGCCGATTGGATCTCGGCGTAGACCTTGTGCTTCATCTCCAGCCGCTCGGGCACGCTTTCCTGAATCCAGTCGGCGCCCTTGACCGCATCGCTTACCGTGTCGTGGAAGGTCAGCGCGCCCTCATCCGGCATGGCGTAATCATAGAGCATGGGCAGCGCGTGGCGCGCATTGTCCAGCACTTCGCCGATCTTGCGCTTTGCCTCGGGGTCGGGATCAAAGATGCGCACATCCCAGCCGTTCAGAAGGAAGCGCGCGGCCCATCCGCCGCCGATCACACCGCCGCCGATGATGGCAGCTGTCATTTTCTTGGTCATATACAGATCCGTTTCATGCGCTCAGGTTCATGCGAACTCACGGCGCGTTGGTTTCGGTGTGGCCGTCGATCGCGATGATCTGGCCAGATATTTTCGAGGCAGCGGGCGAGGCAAGGAAAAGGACCGTGTCGGCCAGATCATCGACCGTCACCCATGTGCGCATCGACACACCACGCACGTATTGATCGCGCACCTCCGCCTCGGGGCGCATCGATGCCTTGGCCTCCATCGCCACCACGCGGTCCATGCGCTCGCCCTCGACCGCGCCGGGGCAGATGGCGTTGACGCGCACGCCCACGGGCCCCAGCTCCATCGCGAGGGTCTTGGTCAGGCCCACCAGCCCCCATTTCGCCGCCGCATAGGGCGCGCGGTAGGGGTGGCCCCACTGGCCCGATGTAGACGAGGTGATGATGATCGTCCCTGCCCCTTGCGCCCGCATGATGCGCGCGGCCCAGCGGCAGGTCAGGAACGCGCCGTTCAGGTTCACGGCAAGGCAGGCCTGCCAGGCATCATAGTCCAGATCCTCGATCCGGCCCGCCGGGCCGCCGGTGCCCGCGTTGGCGCAGACCACGTCGATGCCGCCCCATGCGTTCTCGACCTCGCCCAGAAAGGCGTCCATCTGGGCCGCATCGGTCACATCGGCCTGGCGCGCGATGGCGTCCGGCATCTGGGACGCCGCACGCGCCACCGCGCCGCCATCCGCATCGCAGAGCGCCACGCGGGCACCCTCGGCCGCGAACCGCAGCGCAAGGCCAAGGCCGATGCCCGAGGCACCGCCGGTGATGAGGACGCGCTGGCTCACTTCTGGGCTCACTTCGGGGCGCGCTTGGTCAGGTTCAGCTTGTCGCGCACATCGCCGGGCGACATCACCTTTGCGCCCATCCGCTCGATGATTTCGCGGGCACGGGTAACAAGCTGGTGGTTCTCGGCCAGCACGCCCTTGTCGAGCATCAGGTTGTCTTCAAGACCCACGCGCACGTTGCCCCCCGCCAGCACGGCGGCCGCAACGTAAGGCATCTGGTCGCGGCCCAGCGAAAACGCCGACCAGTTCCAGGTGTCGGGCACATTGTTGACCATCGCCATGAAGGTATTCATGTCGTTGGGCGCACCCCACGGCACGCCCATGCACAGCTGCACCAGCGCGTCCGGCTCAAGGATGCCGTCCTTGACCAGCTGCTTGGCATACCAAAGGTGGCCGGTGTCGAAGGCTTCGATCTCGGGCTTGACGCCTGCCTCGGTCATCATGCCGCCCATCGCCTGCAACATGCCGGGCGTGTTGGTCATCACGTAATCGGCCTCGGCAAAGTTCATCGTGCCGCAATCCAGCGTCGTGATCTCGGGCAGGCATTCCAGCACATGCGCCACGCGCTCGGACGCGCCGACCATGTCCGATGCCGCCTCGTTCAGCGGCAGGGGCTTTTCGGGGTCGCCAAAGATCATGTCGCCGCCCATGCCGGAGGTCAGGTTCAGAACCACATCGGTATCGCTGGCGCGGATCCGGTCGGTCACCTCGCGGTATAGCTTGACGTCGCGGCTGGGCGCGCCGGTTTCGGGGTCGCGCACGTGGCAATGCACGATGGCTGCGCCGGCCTTGGCCGCCGCGATGGCGCTATCGGCAATCTGCTCGGGCGAGCGGGGCACATGGGGGCTGCGATCCTGCGTGCCGCCGCCGCCGGTCACGGCGCAGGTGATGAAAACGTCGCGGTTCATGGTGAGGGGCATCAAAGTGTCCTTTCGGGAGGTCTGGCTTGTGTCAGCTCTGACGTGTGTCAGCTCTGAATCAGATATACCGCGCATCCTAACGCTGGCCTTGGCGCCCATGATGCAGTATCAGACAGGAATGATGCAGGAATGGACAAAACCGCAGGGCGCCCCCACGACAATCGGATTCGTGCTCTTCGACCGGTTTTCCAACCTGTGCCTTGCCAATTGTCTGGAGCCGCTGCGCGCCGCGAATTTCGTCAGCCGGACCGCGCTTTTCGAGTGGCGCATCACCACGCTCACCGGCGAGCCTGCGCGCAGCTCGAGCGGTATGCAGGTGCTGCCGCATGACGCGCTGGGGCGGATGGAGCGCTGCGATTATCTATTTATCTTAGCAAGTTACGATCACATCCGCCATGATACGAGCGCCGCGCGCAAGGCGCTGCGCGCCGCGTCCAAGCGCGCCGGCAGCGTGGTGGGGATGGATGCGGCGCCTTGGCTGATGGCGTCGGCGGGCCTTCTTTCGGGGCGGCGCGCGACGCTGCACTGGGATCTTCAGGACGCCTTTGCCGAGCGATTCCTCGATGTCGAGGTCGAGCGCGCGCGTGTGACGCGCGACGGGCCGGTCATCACCTGCGCAGGCGCGATGAGCGCGCTCGATCTGATGATGGAGTTGATCGCGCATCACGGCGGGATGGCCGCGCGCCTCGATGTCGAGGACCAGTTCATGCACGGCAGCGATACCTCGGCGACGCCGCCACAATCGGACAAGCTGGTGCAGGCCGCACTGGCGCAGATGCGCGCCCATGTCGAGCGGCCCCTGCCACTGGAGACGATCGCAGAGCGCCTGCATTGCCAGCCCCGCACGCTTGACCGCCATTTTCGCCGCGCCCTCGGCGCGCCGCCGGGCACGGTCTATCGTCATTTGCGCCTGTCGGAGGCGCGCAAACTGCTGGACAGCACGGCTCTGACCGTGGGCGAAATCGCGGTGCGCTGCGGCTACGAATCGCCTGCTGCGATGGCCCGCGCGATGCGCCATCGCTATGGCGCTGCGCCCTCGGTGCTGCGGGCGGGGGCCTGAGAGCAGCGGAACGCCAGAGGCGCACGGAACGTTGTCATCGCAGGGCAAGGAGTTGACACCATGGACAAGCTATTGGTCTTTCTGACGCTTCTCAGCGGCACGGCGATTTCCGGCGCGCTGATCGTGATGTGCTTTGTTCTGGGATACACGTCGTTCTGGGCCATTCTGGCCTCAATCGTTGCGGCCTTCAGCATTGCATGGCCGGGTGCGCAAATCGCCGTTCAGGGCCTGCGCGCGGCAAAGCAGCAGCGCGACGATCAGGCCCGCTCGACCAAGACAGACCCCACCGAATAGCCCGCGCCGAAGGAACAGATCATGCCCTTGGCGCCCGGCGGCAGGTCATCGCTGTGCTGCGAAAACGCGATGATGGACCCCGCCGAGGACGTGTTGGCGTAGTTCTGCAAGACGTTCGGCTGCTCGTCCGGCGCGGCATCGCGCCCCAACACCTTGCGCCCGATGAAATCATTCATGCCCTTGTTCGCCTGATGCAGCCAGAGGCGGCTGAGCGTGCTGGCGCTTGTTTCCGCCTCGTCCAGATGACCGGCGATATGGCTCACGACCAGTGGCAGCACTTCCTTGAAGACGCGGCGGCCATTTTGCATGAACTGCATGTCGCGCCGGTCCCCCATCTGGCCATGGGCGCGGCGCAGGAAGCCGTCATTGTTGCGGATATTGTTGGAAAATTGCGTCGCGCAGCGGGTGCTGTGGATGCGAAAATGTGGCCCTTGGGCGCGCTCTTCGGGTTCGATCATGACGGCTGTGCAGACATCGCCAAAGATGAAATGGCAGTCCCGGTCGCGCCATTCCAGATGCGCGCTGCATATCTCGGGGCTGACCACGATGGCGCAGTTTGCGCCGCCCGCGCGCATCATGTCCGCTGCCGCCTTGATCCCGAAGGTGGCGGACGAGCAGGCGACATTCATGTCGAAGGCAAACCCTTGCGCGCCCAGAAGGCTCTGAATTTCCACGGCAATCGCTGGGTATGCGCGCTCGTGATTGGAAGCGGCGCAGATGATCAGATCGACCTCGCGCGCGCTGCGCCCCGCCTGCGCCAGCGCCTTGTGGCAGGCGTCCAGCGCCATTTCGGCCATCAGGCTGGGCTGATCGTCCCTACGGGGCGGCAGGCGCGGGTGCATCACCTCGGGGTCGAGGATGCCGGATTTCTCCATCACGTAGCGCTGATGGATGCCCGACGCGCCGGCGATGAACGCGCTGCTGGAATGGACCTTGGCCGCGACCCTGCCCGCGTCGATCGCTGCCGCGTGATCGGCGTTGTAGCGATCGGCATAGGCGTTGAACGCCGCCACCAATTCATCATTGGTGATGGTATGGGGCGGCGTGAAAACGCCGCTCCCGGTGATGGCGGGCGTGCCCACGGCCTAATTCACAGCGTTGGGCGGCGTCTCACCCGCAAAGAAAGCGCGCAGGTTTTCAATCGCAAGCAGGCCCATCGCCTCGCGCACCTCCAGCGCGGCAGTCCCCAGATGAGGCAGCAGCACCGCGTTTTCCAATGCCATCAGGGCGGGCGGCACCTGTGGCTCATGCTCATAGACATCAAGGCCTGCGCCGGCGATATGGCCCGATTGCAAGGCCGAGATCAGCGCCGCCTCATCCACCACGTCGCCGCGCGAGATGTTGATGAAATGCGCATGGCTCTGCATCGCGTCAAAGGCATCCGTCCCGATCAGGTGGTGCGTATCCGCCCCGCCCGGCACCGCCACGACGACAACATCGGCGCGCGCGGCAAGGGCCGCGATGCTCTCCATACGCTCGGCAGGCAGGTCGAGCGTCTTTTCCGAGCGGTTCTGATAGATCACATCCATACCGAAGCCATGATGGCAGCGCCGCGCAATCGCCTGCCCGATGCGTCCCATGCCGATTATGCCCACCGTCTTGCCCCCCAGATGCAGGCCCAGCATCTGCGTCGGGTGCCAGCCCTCCCAGGCATTGCCGCGCACCATGCGCTCGCCCTCGCCCGCGCGCCGCGCGCTCATCAGCATGAGGGTCATGGCGATGTCGGCGGTGGCGTCGGTGACGGCGCCGGGGGTGTTCGTCACGGTGATGTCGCACGCGCGGGCAGCAGCGACATCGATATGGTTGTAGCCGACGCCGAAATTGGCCAGCACCTTGCAACGGTGCCCCCCTGCCTCGAAAATTCCCGCATCGAAATTGTCGCGCAGGGTCGGCAAAACGCCATCATAGAGGGCAAGCGCCGCGCGCATCTCGGCGGGCTTCATCGGCAGAGTGCTGGCGCGCACCTCGACGTCGAAATGCGTCTCGGCGGCGGCGATCACGCTATCGGGCAGGGGCCGGGTCAGGAAAACGCGGCTCAATGCATTCGCCCCCCGATGGGCACGTCCTGATCGGGGGCCAGCAGCACGATCTCGCCGTCCTCATCCGCGACGCCCAGCACCAGAACCTCGGACATGAAGGGGCCGATCTGGCGCGCCGGGAAATTGACAACGCCCATCACCATGCGGTGCAGCAGCGTCTCGGGCGTGTAATGCTTGGTCACCTGCGCCGATGTCTTGCGCTCGCCGATCTCGTCACCGAAATCGATCCATATCTTGATGGCGGGCTTGCGCGCCTCGGGAAAGGGTTCGGCCCGGACGACGCGGCCCACGCGAATGTCCACCTTGAGAAAATCGTCGAAACTTATGTCCTCAGCCATCCTTCAGCTCCCGCGAGCGGTTGGCGGCGGCGCCGACCGTGCGGCGCATCAGGCTGGGCAGGCCGTTTTCTTCGTCCATCAGCACATCGAGGCCCGCCTGCGTCGTGCCGTTGGGGCTGGTCACGTTGACGCGTAGCTCAGTGGGCGTTTCCTTGGCCTCTTCGGCCAGCGCGCCCGCGCCTGCGACCGTCGCTTGGGCCAGTTGCATCGCCAGTTCAGGCGACAGCCCCTCGGCCTCGCCTGCCTTGGCCATGCATTCGATCATGTGGAAAACGTAAGCCGGACCCGAGCCCGAGACGCCCGTGACCGCATCCATCTGGTCCTCATCCTCAAGCCGGACGACCTGACCCACGGCCTTCAGCAGCATTTCGGCCAGATCAAGCTGTTCGTCACTGGTGTAGGAGTTGCCGATGATCGAGGTAATGCCCCGGCCCACCGCTGCGGGGGTATTGGGCATGGCGCGGATGATCGGGCTTTGCGCGCCCAGCGCATCGGCGAAGGCCGTCATCGGCGTGCCTGCCGCGACCGAGATGAAGAGTGTCGGCCCGTTGCCCATATCCTGAAGACTGGGCAGCGCATCACCCATCATCTGCGGCTTGACCGCGATCAGAACGATGCCCGGTGCGGCAGGCAGATCGCCGTTGATGGCGACGCCGGTGGATTTCACCCAATCGGACGGCTTGGGGTCGACCACCCAGACCGACGATGGCGGCAGGCCGCCATTCAGCCAACCCTCCAGCATCGCACTGCCCATCTTGCCACAGCCCAGCAGCACGAGGCCCTTTTCGGCCACAAAATCCATATCCATAACTCAATCCCTTTCGCCTGTTTTCAGGTTCAGGGGGCGAGGTTACGCGCGGCCATACGCCTCTGCAATGGCAACCTGCATCGCATCACGCGGCGTGCGGTCTCCCCAGACGACCAGCTGGAATGCGGGATAGTAGCGCTCGGCGCCCAGCACGGCGGCAGTGATGATGCCGTCGATCTGCTCGGGCGAGGCAACCTGTCCGCCGGACAACAGCAGGCCATAGCGATAGACCATCAGCTTTTGCTCGCGCCAGTAGGTAAAGGCGCCAGCCCAGCACTGATCGTTGATCTCGTTCAGGGCCTCGAAGAGTGCCGGCAGTTTTTCGCCGGGAGGGTCCATTTCGAACGTGCAGACCATGCGCAGCGTCTCGTCATGCGCCGACCACGCCAGAGTGACCGAGTAGGTGCGCCACTGGCCCTTAACAGCCATCGCGATCTGATTGTCGCCAACGCGATCAAATTGCCAGTCATTATGTTCGGCGAGATTTTCGACCATGTCGATCGGGTGAATGTCGTCTGACAGGAACTCTTCGGACAATGCCATGTCGTCACCTTTGGGTTCGCTCCGGCGGAGGGGATCTGGCGCCCCCAAACACTGGATGACTGCTCAAGTGGATGGGGTTTCGCCCCATGCCGTTACTAGATATGGTGAGGCACACAAGCCCACCTGTAAAGCAATTTGTTGGGGATAACCGCAATAAGTTGTGGACGGAATGTGCCAGCCCGCTAGATCGCGCGCGCCTCACTACCAATGGTCAGCTTGGCGATCGGTGTGCAGCCCTGAAGCGTCACGCCGCAGACCTCAGGCATCGACCAGCAGCGCTGCGCGCGCAGCGGTTCCATGCATCACCGCGCTCCACCAGAGCTATGATTCAGGGATTTGCGGCGAAAAGCGTCAGTCGCCCGCCTTGGGGTGCGCATCCTGACCTTCAGCATCCAAGGCATGCGCGCCAGCCGCCATGGCGCCGAACTCTTGCGTCCGAGAGCCAAGCCGGCGAAGGCAAGCGCTCAGAAGGCCCATCTCGTCCAGTGCCGTCAGATCCTCGACCAGACTGTCCAGAGTGCGGCTATAGGCAATGATGGCCGCGTCGCGCCGCAGCTTGTCAGGCGAGTCGCGCGTAATCAGGCGCAGCGCACGGAGCCGTGCAAGACGATCCTGCACGGCGCGCACGTGGTTGAGAGCCCGTTGATTCATTCCTGACGCCTCTCATCCATGAAGGCCGCGCAGCGTGCGATGAGTGCGGGCCGAAGTGCCGGGCAAGACTGTGATCGGGACGCTGATCTGGACGCTTGGGGAAGCACCGAATGGGATGCTGTCAGACAAGACACCCTTTCGTGCGCGGCCAAACATCTCATGGCAGAACCCCTTTAAAAAACACACTTTTAAATAGTAAACTGCGGATATGTGACCGCGAGCACCCAAGGTGTGGAACTTTGGCCGCCTCGTCAATGCATATCACGCGCGCAGGTTCTTGGCCATCGTCAGGCTCTGGGAAGGCAAATACTTGCCAACATCAAAGCTGGCAAATCCTAGCGAGATACAGTGTGCGGATCCTTGCCTGCACCCGCCTTGGATGCGCCGCCTTGGGCATCCACCTGCCGCAGCTCCGGTATCACCTCAATTTGCCAATTGCGCGGGGCGCGAAGCATCAGACGAGGACCGGTGGCCAAGCAAGCCACCCCAATGTGCTCGAAGCGCCGGCCGAGGCCAGCGCCGGCACTCAAACCTTCAGACAGGTTCAGCGGCGATCCCCCGCCGCCTCCATCGCGTCCAGACGCGACTTGAGCGCCTCATTCTCTTCGCGGGCCTTCTGCGCCATGGCACGCACTGCGTCGAACTCCTCGCGCGTTACGAAATCGCGATCGGCCAACCAGCGGTCCACCATCGAGGACATCGCCGTCTCAGCCTCCTGCCGCGCGCCTTGGGCCACGCCCATCGCGTTGGTCATCAATTGCGAGATGTCGTCCATCACTTTGTTGCGAGTTTGCATGTCTTTCTCCCCGGAATGGTGCGGCTACTGCCGCGTGTTGCGTTCAATATGGGCCGCGCAGGCGCCAATCTCAAGATGCGGGCGAACCCGAGCGGCAAGATGCCCGAACCCCGTTGACTTCCCCCCTCCGGCGCGGCCATGTCATCGCCATGATAGCCAGCATCCCCTTCCCGAACGTCTCGCCCGAGCTTTTCACCATTTCCGTCTTCGGGATGGAATTTGCGCTGCGCTGGTATGCGCTGGCCTATATCGTCGGCATCCTCATCGGCTGGCGGCTGGTGCGGGCCACCGTGTGCAAGACGGCTCTATGGGGCAAGGACGGCCCTGCGATGACGGCCAAGCAGGTGGAGGATCTGCTGTTCTGGGCTATCCTCGGCGTAATTCTGGGCGGGCGTCTTGGCTTTGTCCTATTTTACCAGCCCGCCTATTACCTGTCGCACCCTGCCGATATCCTGCAGGTCTGGCAGGGCGGCATGTCGTTTCACGGCGGGATGCTGGGCGTGCTGGTGGCCTGCGTCGCCTTTTCGCTGCGCCACGGGCTGCGTGTTCTGTCGGTCGGCGATCTTGTTGCCATGGCGGCGCCCATCGGGCTGGCGCTGGGGCGGGTCGCCAATTTCATCAACGCCGAGCTTTGGGGGCGGCCCACGGATCTGCCGTGGGGCGTGATCTTTCCGGGGGCCGCCGCGCAGGACTGCCCGGATGTGGTGGGTCTGTGCGCGCGCCATCCCTCGCAGCTCTATGAGGCGCTGCTGGAGGGGGTGTTGCTCGGCGCCGCCCTTATCTGGCTGGCCTATCGGCGCGGCGCGCTCAAGACACCGGGCCGCATTGGCGGGTGGTTCCTTGTCGGTTACGGCGCCGCGCGCTTTGCAGTCGAGTTCGTGCGTCAGGCCGACGCGCAATTCTGGTCACCGGAAAACCCAATGGGCTATGCGCTGCAACTGGGCGGCGGGCTGGGCCTGACCATGGGGCAGATCTTGTCCCTGCCGATGATCGCGGTCGGGCTACTCCTGCTGGCGCGGGCGAGGCGGGCGCGCCCGGCCCAATGACCCAGCTTGCGCGCCTTTTGATCGCGCAGATTGATGCAGACGGCCCGATGACGCTGGCCGACTACATGAGCGCCTGCCTGATGCACCCAACGCACGGCTATTACGCCACGCGCGACCCATTGGGCGCGGCGGGCGATTTCACGACCGCGCCGGAAATCAGCCAGATGTTCGGCGAGTTGATCGGCCTCTGCCTTGCCCAGACATGGCTGGATCAGGGCGCGCCAGCCGCCTTTGCACTCGCCGAACTGGGCCCCGGACGCGGCACGCTCATGGCGGACATCCTTCGCGCGACCCGCGCTGTGCCCGGCTTTCACGCCGCGGCCGAGGTGCATCTGGTCGAGACATCTGCCGCCTTGCGCGCCGTGCAGGCCAAGACGCTCGACGGGCATACGCCCCGGTGGCACGCCGGGGTCGAGACGCTGCCTGACCTGCCCCTCTTTGCCGTGGCCAACGAATTTTTCGATGCGCTGCCGATCCGGCAGGCCCAGCGGAGCGGCGACAGCTGGCGCGAGCGCATGGTGACGCGCGACGGCGAGCGCCTGACCCTTGCGCTTAGCGCGCCCACGCTCCTGCCGATGCTGGCGCACCGGCTGGAGGATACGGGCGAGGGCGATATCGTCGAATTCTCGCCTGCCGCCACCCGCATCACCACCGATCTGGGCGCGCATATCGCCGCGAGGGGCGGTGCCACGCTGATCGTGGATTACGGCGATTGGCGCAGTCTTGGCGATACGTTTCAGGCCCTGCGCGCCCATGCGCAGGCCGATCCGTTCGGCGCGCCCGGGGAAGCCGACCTGACCGCGCATGTCGATTTCGAGGCGCTGGCGCTGGCCGTCGCACCCGCGCGCTATACCCGGCTGACCGCGCAGGGCGTCTTTCTCGAGCGGCTCGGCATCGCGCAGCGCGCACAAAAGCTGGCCGAGGCGCTGAGCGGGGAGGCGCGGGTCGCCCATGTCGCTGCACATCGACGCTTGACCCACCCATCGGAAATGGGGACGCTCTTCAAGGTGATGGCGCTTTATCCCGAGGGTGCCGCGCCACCGCCCGGATTGCTTGCTTGAGAGGGGGGTCATGACGCTCGAAATTCTCACAGCCGACAGCCTCGCGCCCCTGCGGCACGGGTTTTTCACGCGGCGTGGCGGGGCGTCATCGGGCATCTTTGCAGGTCTCAATTGCGGTCACGGGTCCAGCGATCAGCGAGAGATCGTGGCGATCAACCGTGCCCGCGTGGCCGAGGCGATGGATGTGCCGCCGGACCATTTGCAAACCGTGCATCAGGTCCATTCTGCGGATGTCGCCGTGCTGGACGCGCCCCTACCCGAGCGGCCCCGCGCCGATGCCATGGTGACGCGCACCCCCGGCATCGCCCTCGCCATCCTGACCGCCGATTGCCAGCCCGTCCTCTTTGCCGATGCCAAGGCCGGCGTGATCGGCGCGGCACATGCGGGCTGGCGCGGTGCGCTGGACGGCGTGCTGGAGAGAACGGTGGACGCGATGGAGGGCCTCGGCGCGGCGCGCGCGGATATCGCCGCTGTCATCGGCCCCTCGATCAGCCAGGCCGCCTATGAGGTCGGCGCAGACTTCGTGGCCGCCTTCATCGCGCAGAGCGCCGATCATGCGCGCTACTTCGCCCCCGGTGAGAACGGCAAGATGCAATTCGATCTGCCCGCCTTCGGCCTCGCGCGGCTGCGCGCCGCAGGGGTCGGGCGCGCGGAGTGGACCGGCCATTGCACCTATGGCGACGAGACCCGGTTTTATTCCTACCGCCGCACGACCCACCGGGGTGAGGCCGATTACGGCAGGCTGATCGCGGCCATTCGCCTCTAAGCTGGGGGCACCGCAAACGCGCCTCAAATCAGCCCCGATTGCACGCATTCCGGCTCGAGCCTCGCGGCATCGCCTGTCTCGGCAAGCGCATCATCCACCATGAATCAGCACGTTTGGACCGCCGCCTGATCGCCGGAGCGTTTTTGGCGCTCCGGGCCGCAAATGTCACATGCCTGCCCCAACAAGGCCGCAAACCGCTGGCAGTTTCATCCTTCGAGATAGCAACCAGATCCGCAGAGCGGGCACCCGCAGGAGACATGACATGACGAGCACGAGCAAACCGCAGAAGCGTTGGCTGGCATCCGCCCTCAAAAGCGCCTCTGGCAACGTCCCCGCCCTGCCGTTCCAGCGCGGCCAGCGCAAATCCATGGCCGCGCGGATGACCCCGGTTCAATCCAAGGCCCGCGCCCTGCGCAGCGCCTGAGCTCCTCCGGACAGCGCACTTCATGGTCTATACCCCCTCAAACCTCGGCCTGACCCGCACATTGCGCGCCGACAGCAGCGCGCCCGGCGATCTGCATCATGGCGATGACGGCCCGGCCATGCGCGGCGGCGGCGCAAGCGCAAGAATGCGCACCTGCGAAATCAGCTACCTGCGGAGCGATGCACGCATCGGCTTTGAGCAGCACTCGATCCCGCCGCACCCTGTGTTTGACGGCGCTTTCTCGGCCTTTGCGCGCGGCACGCTCATCACGACCACGCGCGGCCCCGTCGCGATCGAGGATCTTGACCCCGGCATGAGGGTCGTCACGAACGAGCGTGGTCCCTCGCCCATCCTTTGGATCGGGCGGATGACATGGCAGGCCAACCGCAACGAGGCGCGCCCCGAAGGCGCGCGCTTGACGCGCATCCAGACCGGCGCACTCGGTCTTGGTCGCCCTCTGGCCGATGTTCTGACTGGCCCCGGCGCGCGCACGCTCCAGCGCGCGGACGGCTGGCGGGGCAGCGCGCATGCGGACCAGACGCTGCGGCCCATCCACGACATGATCGACGGAACGCATGTGATCGCGCTCAGCCCGCCGGGCGATGTGGAGCTCTTTCATATCGCGCTGCGCCGGCACGCAACGATCACCGCCGCTGGCCTTGCCGTCGAGACGTATCATCCCGGTCCGGGGTTCGAGAACCAGCTGACATATCAGCAGCTTTCGCTTTTCATGCGGCTTTTTCCACATATCCTGCGCCCCACCGATTTCGGCAGCTTGGCGCACCCCCGCGCGCCACTCCACCATGGGGGCCGCGCCATCGCGTGACGCGCGCGCCTCAGGCGTCGCGGGCCAGCCGCGCTTCCAGAATTTCAAAGGGCACGCCCGGCTCATCCTTGGCACCACGAATGACAAGCGCGGTCTTGACACTGGCCACGTTGCTGGCCGCTGTCAGCTCTTCGGTGAGAAACCTCTGGAAGGTGCTCAGGTCCGGCGCCACGCATTTCAGGATGAAATCCACCTCGCCGTTCAGCATGTGGCACTCGCGCACCAGCGGCCATTCACGGCAGCGCGCCTCGAAGGCGCTCAGATCCGCCTCGGCCTGGCTTTGCAGCCCGACATTGGCAAAGACCTGCACTTCGAAGCCCAACTCGCGCGGGTCTACATCCGCGTGATACCCACGGATAAACCCCGCCTCCTCCAGCGTGCGCACCCGGCGCAGGCACGGCGGGGCGGAGATTCCGACGCGCTTGGCAAGTTCGACATTGGTCATCCGCCCATCGGCCTGAAGCTCGGCCAGGATTTTGCGGTCGATCGGGTCCAGACGGGTCGTGGCCATACTGCTTCAGCTCTCATTCGATTTCGCGATTGTTATATCAGCCGCGCCGGTTTGCGCAACAATCATGCGCAGGCGCGCAAGATCGTTGCGCGTCATACCCCGGCCTCGGGAGGGGATGCAACCCCTTGCACCATCCCTGCCAGCCGGGGGTTTCGCCGGGGCGCGCCGGGGTCTATATGACCTGCACACGACGACAGCTTTGAGAGGGCGCGCATATGGCCGGCACGAAAAAGACCAAGGTTCTGATCATCGGCTCCGGCCCGGCGGGATATACCGCCGCCGTCTATGCCAGCCGCGCGATGCTGGAGCCTGTTCTGGTGCAGGGGATCGAGCCGGGTGGCCAGCTGACCACCACCACCGAGGTCGAGAACTGGCCGGGCGACACCGAGGTGCAGGGCCCTGACCTGATGGTCCGGATGGAGGCGCATGCCAAGGCCATGGGCTGCGAGATCATCGGCGACATCATCAGCAGCATCGACTTTTCCAAGCGCCCCTATGTCTGCCAGTCCGACAGCGGCACTGAATATGTGGCTGAGGCGATCATCCTGTGCACCGGTGCGCGCGCCAAATGGCTGGGCCTGCCCAGCGAGGAAAAGTTCAAGGGCTTTGGCGTGTCGGCCTGCGCCACCTGTGACGGATTTTTCTATCGCAATCAGGAAATCGTCGTCGTCGGCGGCGGCAATACGGCGGTGGAAGAGGCGCTCTTCTTGACCAATTTCGCGTCCAAGGTGACGCTGGTCCACCGCCGGGACGAACTGCGCGCTGAGCGTATCCTGATCGACCGCCTTGAGAAGAACCCCAAGATCCATCCCCTCTGGTTCCACGAGCTCGATGAGGTCTATGGCACCGATGCGCCGCTCGGGGTCGAGGGCGTCAAGGTCAAGCATACCAAGACCGGCGAGATCACCGACATCCCAGCCAAGGGCGTCTTTGTCGCCATCGGCCACGCGCCCGCGAACGAGCTGGTCAAGGATGTGCTCGAGACGCATATGGGCGGCTATGTCGTGACCAAGCCGGACAGCACCGAGACGTCCCTGCCCGGTGTCTTTGCTGCGGGCGATCTGACCGATCACAAATACCGCCAGGCCGTGACCAGCGCCGGAATGGGCTGCATGGCCGCCCTGGAGGCCGAGCGCTGGCTGGCCGAGCATGGCATGGCCGAAAACGAGGACGCGGTGAACTCCGATCCTGCACTTCAGACGGACCAGACCGCCAAGGCCACGCATGACGCATGATTTCGCGGCCCAGAAGGCCGAAACCTATGCCGTCTGGGCCGAAATAGCCGAAGCGGCCGATCTGCCTGACGTGGCCGATATCGACTATGCCTTCGTCGCCGAGCCCGCCGCCGATTGGGAGGCCGCCGAGGCCGCCCTGAACGAGGCCGGTTTCGAGACCGCGCGCACCCCTGATGAGGATGGCACGCTCTACCTTGCTGCCTGCCTGCCCGATCAGCCCGCGACGGCGATGTCCGTCTGGCTGGGCGAGGAGGCATCGACGCGGCTTGTCCTGCCCCACGGGTTTCTGCCCGACGGATGGGGGTTCGAAGGATGAGCGCACAGGAGTGGTACAAGCTGCAAGAGATCGCGCTGGGCGTCACCGCCATAGGCGAGCCGCGCTATCACCAGCAGAACTGGAGCTATCTGATCTGCGGCACGGACCGCGCGCTGCTGTTCGACACCGGATCCTATTACGGCACGATGCCGCCCGTGGTGGCCGGCCTGACCGATCTGCCTTTGACCGTGCTGCCCTCGCATATGCATTACGACCATCTGGGCAACATCCTTGGCTTTGACCGGATCGTTCTGCCCGATCTGCCGGTGCTGCGCGCTTGCGAGGCAAATGGCGAGGTGACGCCCACCGACACGCTGTTCCTCGGGGACCGCGAGGATCGGCAGGCCCCGACATTTCCCGTCGCCGAATGGCTGAAGCTTGATGCGATGATCGACCTCGGCGGGCGCCAGTTGCAACTGGTCCACACGCCCGGCCATTCGCCGGACAGCGTATCGCTATGGGATGCACAGGCGGGTCTCTTCTTTGCCGCCGATTACCTTTATCGCGGCGCGCTTTATGCGCAGGTGCCGGGGGCGTCACTGGCGGAGTATCTTGGCACCGCCGGGCGGCTGGCGACAATGCTGCCGCGCGACACACGCATCCTAGGCGCGCATGGCGATGCGCCGGACGAGGCATCGGCAGAGGCACCCGTGCTGGGCGCGGCCATTCTCGACCGCCTTCTGATGTGCCTGACCGATGTGATGACCGCGCCGCCCCCCGCACCGGGCGAGGTGCATCGCGCATCTGTTCAGCCGGGGGTCGAGCTCTTGGTAAATTCTGACGCCATGGGGCGGTGATCGCCGAACGGATGCGGCCCTGCCGCGTCACTTTGCGAAAAAACTGTCCTTTCGAGCGCAAAACCAGCCTCTTTGCTAGACTTTGGCCACATTGGCGCGCTACTCGGCGCCCAGACGGCCGTGCGAGCGCCGTGAAGAAACCGCATCCCGGCCGGCAATTTTCGAAAGTGATCCCATGACCAACATCAACAACCTCACGCCCATTCCCGAACTCTACGTCAGCTATGAGTCGGCGCAAAAGCTCAAGGCAGAGGCCGGTGACCTGGTCAGCCTCGATCTGACGCCGCGCCAGATCTGCGATCTGGAACTCTTGATGAACGGCGGCTTCAACCCGCTCAAGGGATTCCTGAGCGAGGCCGATTACGATGGCGTGGTCGAGAACATGCGCCTTAGCTCGGGCGCGCTCTGGCCCATGCCGATCACGCTCGATGTCAGTGACGCCTTTGCCGAAGCGCTGGAACTGGGCCAAGATATCGCCCTGCGCGACCAGGAGGGCGTCATCCTTGCCACGATGACCGTCACAGACCGCTGGACGCCTGACAAGGCACGCGAGGCCGAAAAGGTCTTTGGCGCCGATGACAGCGCGCATCCGGCCGTCAACTACCTGCACAACACGGCGGGCAACGTCTATCTGGGCGGGCCGGTCACCGGCATTCAGCAGCCTGTGCATTACGATTTCCGCGCCCGCCGCGACACCCCGAACGAGCTGCGCGCCTATTTCCGCAAGCTGGGCTGGCGCAAGGTCGTCGCGTTCCAGACGCGCAACCCTCTGCACCGCGCACACCAGGAGCTGACGTTCCGCGCCGCCAAGGAAGCGCAGGCCAACCTGTTGATCCATCCCGTCGTCGGCATGACCAAGCCGGGCGATGTCGATCACTTCACCCGCGTGCGCTGCTACGAGGCCGTGCTGGACAAATACCCCGGATCGACCACCGCGATGTCCCTGCTGAACCTGGCCATGCGCATGGCCGGCCCGCGCGAGGCGGTCTGGCACGGCCTGATCCGCGCCAATCACGGCTGCACCCACTTCATCGTGGGTCGCGATCACGCGGGCCCCGGCAAGAATTCGGCAGGCGATGATTTCTACGGGCCCTATGATGCACAGGACCTCTTCCGCGAGTATCAGGACGAAATCGGCGTCGAAATGCTGGATTTCAAGCACATGGTCTACGTGCAGGAGCGCGCCCAATACGAGCCGATGGACGAGATCGAGGACAAGGACGATGTCACCATCCTCAACATCTCGGGCACCGAGCTGCGCCGCCGCCTGCAAGAGGCTCTTGAAATCCCCGAGTGGTTTTCCTTCCCCGAGGTGGTGGCCGAGCTGCGCCGCACCCGCCCGCCGCGGGCCAATCAGGGCTTTACCGTGTTTTTCACCGGCTTTTCCGGGTCAGGCAAATCCACCATCGCCAACGCGCTGATGGTCAAGCTGATGGAGATGGGCGGGCGCCCGGTGACGCTTCTGGATGGCGACATCGTGCGCAAGAACCTCAGCTCCGAGCTGGGTTTTTCCAAGGAGCACCGCGACCTTAACATCCGCCGCATCGGCTATGTCGCCAGTGAGATCACCAAGAACGGCGGCATCGCCATCTGCGCCCCCATCGCGCCCTACGCCGCCACCCGCCGCGCCGTGCGCGAGGACGTCGAAAGCTTTGGCGCCTTCGTCGAGGTGCATGTCGCCACCTCGCTGGAGGAGTGCGAGCGCCGCGACCGCAAGGGGCTGTATAAACTCGCCCGAGAGGGCAAGATCAAGGAATTCACCGGCATTTCCGACCCCTATGACGTTCCCGAAACGCCCGAGCTGCGGGTCGAGACCGAGAATGTCGATGTCGATAACTGCGCCCATCAGGTCATTCTCAAGCTGGAACAGATGGGACTGATCGCCGGGTGAGATTGAAAAAGGGGCCGCGCTGAAGAGTGCGGCCCCTTCTTCGTGTGGTGTGGCGATTTTTATGTGGTGTGGCGGGCCAGTCTGCGGGGTCATACCGGAATTTTGCAGCTAAACTTGGGTTGCTACATCCGCGATCAGCTTCTTCGCAGCGGCCACCAATTTGGTGTTGTTCCTTGCGGGCCTGCCGTCGGGGAGAAGGATCACGTCTTCCAGCTTTGCGCTCTAGCCGCCCACTCAGCAAATCTGCCCCAACACCGCGCGCGCCGCACGCCCGTAGAGATCGCCATACTCCGCTGCCACCTCCCGCACCCCGTCCAGCCTGGCCGCGCGCGCCTCGAAATCCTCTTCCGAGGCTGCTGCCATTGCGGCCATGAGCTCGGCCTCGTTCTCGCAAACGATCATGCCGGACGTGTCGAAGAAATCCCCGATATTGGGGCAGCCCCAATAGATCGGCACGCAGCGGCACAGGATCGCGTCCACCAGCTTCTCGGTAAAGTAATTCGGCTCGCGGACGTTCTCGATCACCACCGAATAGCGATAGGGCGCGAGGCCATCGGCCTTGGCCGCAAAGGGCGTATGTCCGCGACCCATCACGTCCAGATCCATTCTCTCGGTTTTTGCCCAGGCCGCAACCGCATGGCGCATCCGGTGCCCTTCCTGCGAGCGTTTATCTGACGCGATCAGGGACATCATCCGGCTCTTGGAGACATCCAGACCCCGCCATTCGGGCACCCAGGTGCTGCCAAAGGGGAAAAACACGCCATTCGGGATATCCAACAGCAGCGCCGCATTATGGCTCAGCACCTTGTAGAACCGCCCGTGCGAGCGGCGTAGCGACTTCAACTGCCCGCCATGGATCGCCTCGGGCTCCAGCACCATGATCGACACGCGCGCACGGACGCCAAAACCGGGGCGCCAGTGCAGTGATTTGCGCGGAAAGACGATCAGGTGGTCGCGCGGCTCCAGATCGGCCAGCGTCTGCCCTGCGATGCCCTCGGGCGCGCCCAGCGGCCAGATCAGCCGATCCAGCGGGATACCGCCCGGGCGCAGCCCCAGCTTCATGTCGTGGGGCAGGACCGCCACCTTGGGCGCAGGCTGGGACATCACATCGCTCCGCAGGAAAAACCGCCCCTCCCTTACGCAGAAAGGCGCGCACCGGCAACCTGCCCGTGCGCGCCCCTCCCTTCATCTTGGCAAAAATACTCATCCGGTGCCAGCCAGGGGGCACCTGCGTCAGTGCACCGTCACAGGGTCCAGATCGTGCTGGCGCGCCAGAACAAATGCCATCTTGCGGTCGCTGACCAGCGCCAGGCGCTCGCCTTCCTCGCTGTGAACCGCGTAGAGCGTGGTCAGATCGCCGACCTGGCTCTGCACGTCTTCGGGCAGATCCTCGACCGCGACCGAGCGGACATAGGCGATGCGATGGCCCGCCTCATGCGGGAATTCAAATTCGGTATCCATGATATTGCCTCCTTCAGACGGCTATTGGCTCCGTTTGTTTATCGTTATCGTTTGAACAACTGTCTCGGGCTGTGCCCGCGTCAAGTCGATATGCAAAAGTCCGTTCTCCATGATCGCCGCGCCCACCTCCACGCCATCCGCCAGGACAAAGCTGCGCTGGAACTGCCGCGCCGCGATTCCGCGGTGCAGAAAAACCCGCTCGCCCATGTCCGCGCCCTGCCGTCCACGGATCACCAGCTGGCGATCCTCGACCGTGACCGACAGATCCTCCTCGCCAAAGCCTGCGACGGCCAGCGTGATGCGGTAGGAGTTGTCGGAGGTCTGCTCGATGTTGAAGGGTGGATAGCCCTCGTTGCCGGATTTCGCGCTACGCTCCAGCAGCCGTTCCAGCTGATCAAAGCCCAGCATATAGGGGTGCGCCCCCAGCGTCAGTTTCGTCATGTGCCACGTCCTTGCGTCAAGCGACTGGTCAAATTGGCCCCGTCCCATGCATCGGCGGCGGGGCCTTGAGTGAAATATGGGCGCTCAACGGCAGGGGCGCAAGGGCTAGGCGCAGGGCAGGTTTGCGCGTATTATCCCCTGACACATCCTTGATCTCAGGAATCATGCCCCGATGAACGCCTATAGCGAACTTGCGATGAAATCAGACGACGTCCTGCGCGTCGAGCTTGAGCAGTTTCGCCGCCAGCATCGCGATCTGGACGAGGCAATCGAGGCGCTGGAGGAGCGCAAGGTGCGCGATCCGCTGACCGTCAAACGGCTCAAACAGCAAAAATTGCGCCTCAAGGATCGCATCGCCTATATCGAGGATCGCCTGCTGCCCGATATCATCGCCTGAACGCCCTTTTTGGTGCATGGCGGTGGTGGACGGCCCCTGCCCGCCCGCCTATGGTTCGCGCCTGAATCACTGGGAGGCGCGCAATGCCTGAAGTCACGGTCGGGATCATCATGGGCAGCCAGTCGGACTGGTCCACGATGAAGGAAGCGGCAGATATCCTGGACGCGCTGGAGGTGCCCTACGAGCTGCGCATCGTCTCGGCCCATCGCACGCCCGACCGGCTTTGGGCCTATGGCGCCGAGGCGGCGGGGCGCGGCCTCAAGGCGATTATCGCGGGCGCGGGCGGCGCGGCGCATCTGCCGGGCATGATGGCCTCCAAGACCCGTGTGCCGGTCATCGGCGTGCCCGTTCAGACCAAGGCACTCTCGGGTGTCGATAGCCTGTATTCCATCGTTCAGATGCCGCGCGGCTATCCGGTCGCCACCATGGCCATCGGCGCGGCGGGGGCGGCCAATGCGGGCCTCATGGCCGCCGCCATCCTTGCCAATGACGATGCTGCGCTGGCTGGGCGGCTCGAGGACTGGCGCGCCGCCCTGTCGGCCTCGATCCCGGAGGAGCCCACCAATGACTGAACCCCTCGGAACCGGCGCGACCATCGGCATTCTGGGCGGTGGTCAGCTTGGCCGCATGCTGTCGGTGGCGGCCTCGCGCCTTGGCTTCAAGACCTGCATCTTCGAGCCGGGCGAGGGCTGCCCCGCCTCCCATGTCGCAGATCGCCACATCGCCGCGCCCTACGAGGACGAGGGCGCGCTGCGCATCTTTGCGGATGCCTGCGACGTCATCACCTATGAGTTCGAGAATATCCCCACCTCGGCGCTGGATATTCTGGAAGACCTGCGCCCCGTCCATCCCAACCGTGCGGCGCTGCGCGTCAGTCAGGACCGGCTGGTAGAGAAGGCGTTTCTCAATGATCTGGGCCTGAAAACCGCGCCCTTCGCGGCCATCGACGACGGTGTCGACATCACCGAGGCGATGGCCGAGATCGGCCTGCCCGCAATCCTCAAGACCCGCCGCTTTGGCTATGACGGCAAGGGGCAGGTGCGGCTGAAGGATCCGAACGACGCCGAGGCCGCACTGGCCGATATGAACGGCGCGCCCAGCATCTATGAAGGGTTTGTCGATTTCACGCATGAGATTTCGGTGATCGCCGCGCGCAATGCGGCGGGGGACGTCTCGGCCTATGATCCCGGCCAGAACGTGCATGAAGAGGGCATCCTGCGCACAACGACCATCCCCGCCAAGCTGACGCCCGCACAGCGCAGCGACGCGGTGCTGATCGCCGCGCAGATCCTGAACAGGCTGGATTACGTCGGGGTCATGGGGGTCGAGCTGTTTGTCACGCCCAAGGGCCTCATAGTAAACGAGATCGCGCCGCGCGTGCATAATTCGGGGCATTGGACGCAGAATGGCTGCACCGTCGACCAGTTCGAACAGCATATCCGCGCCGTCGCGGGCTGGCCCTTGGGCGATGGCAAGCGACATTCCAACGTGGTGATGGAAAACCTGATCGGCGACGATATGGACGTGGTGCCGGATCTGGCGCGCGACGGCGCGTGTGCGCTGCACCTCTATGGCAAGGCCGAGGTCAAGCCGGGCCGCAAGATGGGCCATGTCAACCGCGTGACCGGGCCCGCGTAACGCCTTAGCTGCGCCGCTTGCGCTCTACCTTGCGTGCGGTTTTCGCGGTCTTCTTCTTGGCTGCGCCCAGCTTGCGCTTGGGCGGTTTGCCGCGGCTGCGGCCCCTGCCGCCCCCTTGTGGCATTTCCTTGCCCTCGATGCTGATCAGCTCCAGCGCGATGCCGCCCGTCACCGGCGCGGCCTCGGCCAGCTTCACCGTCACCCGCTGGCCCAGCGTGACGATGCGGCCCGAATCCGCGCCCATCAGCGTCGCGCTATCGGCGTCGAAGTGGAAATACTCATGCCCGATATTGCGCACAGGGATCAGTCCATCGGCGCCCGTCTCGTCCAGCCGCACGAAGGCGCCGAACTTGGCGACACCGCTGATGCGGCCAGTAAACTCCTCGCCCACGCGCTCGGACAGGAAGGCGGCCAGATAGCGGTCATTGGTGTCCCGCTCGGCCATCATGCTGCGCCGCTCGGTGTCGGAGATATGCTTGGCAGTGCCCTCCAGTTGATCCTCCTCGTAGGGCGCAAGGCCGTCATCGCCCCAGCCATGGGCCGAGATCAGCGCGCGGTGCACGATCAGGTCCGCATAGCGGCGGATGGGCGAGGTGAAATGTGCATAGGATTTCAGCGCGAGGCCGAAATGGCCGAAATTTGCAGGTGCATAATACGCCTGCGTCATGGCGCGCAGCGTGCTCATGTTGATCTGCTCGGCATGGTCGGTCCCCGCAGCCCCATGCAGCAGCGCGTTGAGATGCGCGGTGCGCAGCACCTGCCCCTTGGCCAGCACCAGCCCCGCCGCCTCGGCCACCTCGCGCAGGCTGTCCAGCTTGTCCTCCGCCGGCTCCTCATGGACCCGGTAGAGAAGCGGTGATTTTCGTTCGGCCAGCGTTTCGGCAGCCGCGACATTGGCCAGCACCATGAATTCCTCGATCAGCTTGTGCGCATCAAGGCGTTCGCTGAAATTGACGCTCAGAACCTTGCCCTCTTCGCTCAGCACCACCTTGCGCTCGGGCAGGTCCAGATCGAGGGGCTGGCGCGTGCCGCGCGCCTGTTTCAGCGCCGCATAGGCCGCATAAAGGGGCCGGATCACGTCATCCATCATCTCGGCGCAGCGCGCGCTCGGATCGCCATCCATCGCCGCCTGCACCTCCTGATAGGTCAGCGACGCGCCAGAGCGCATGATGCCCCGGTGAAAGCTCTGGTCCAGTTTCTGCCCGAATTCGTCGACGCGCATCCGAACCGCAATGCAGGCGCGCGGCACCCCCTCGTGGAGCGAGCATAGATCGCCCGACAGACGGTCAGGCAGCATCGGCACCACGCGGTCGGGGAAGTAGCTGGAGTTGCCACGCTTGCGCGCCTCGGCGTCCAGTGCAGAGCCCGGCGTGACGTAATGGGCCACATCGGCGATGGCGACCCAGATCACATGGCCGCCGGCGTTATCCGGCGCGTCGTCAGAATGGGCATAACAGGCGTCATCATGATCGCGCGCATCCGAGGGGTCGATCGTGACCAGCGGCAGGTGGCGCAGATCCTCGCGGCCCTTCAGGCCCGCAGGCTTTTGCGCGTCGGCCTCGGCGATGACATCATCGGGAAATTCGTCCGGGATGCCGTGCTGATGAATGGCGATCAGCGACACGGCGCGCGGCGCCGATGGATCGCCCAGACGCGAGGTGATGCGCGCGCGCGGCAGGCCCATGCGGCCCTTTGGCCCCGCGGCCTCGCCCTCGACCAGCTCGCCGTCCTGCGCGCCCCCGGTGGCGGTGGCATCGACCTGCCATTCCTTGCCCATCCCCTTGTCGATGGGCAGGATGCGCCCGCCCTCGGTGCCCTTGCGGTAAATGCCCAGCACCTTGGAAGGGTTATACCCAATGCGCCGGATCAGCCGCGCCTCGTAATGATGCGCCTCGCCGCGCACGGCCTGAAGCCGCGCCAATATGCGCTCGCCCTCGCCCAGCGCGGGGTCCGAGGCGCGCGGAATCAGCATGACGACAGGTTCTGCCCCCTCGCCGTGCCATTCCAGCGGCTTGGCCAATTGGTCGCCATCGGGGGTGGTGCCCAGGACTTGCAGCACGCTGACCGGCGGCAGGCGGTCCGGGTCGCGATAGGTTTTCTTGCGCTTTTCCAGATGGCCCTCGGCCTCAAGCTCCTTGAGGATGCGCTTGAGGTCGATCCGCGCGGCGCCCTTGATGCCGAACGCCTTGGCGATCTCGCGCTTGGCGCCAAGCGTGGGATTCTCGGTGATCCATTGCAGGATCTCGGCTTTGGTGGGCATCTGGTTCATGCGCTTTGCGTATCACGCCGCAATGGCGGCTGAAAGAGGCCGCAGAGCGCGCTAATGCGCCTTCGGCAGATCGGCGGCAGTATCGACATCGCGCAAGGTATCTACCAGCGCGATGCGCGCGCCCGGCAGGCTCGCCACACTGTCGTCGAGCGCGTGTTTCGTCGACCAGCGCACGCCATGCAGGAAGCCTGCGGGCATCCCGCCCACGCGCCTCAGCCCGATCAGCCAATAGCCGCCATCGGAGGCGGGGCCAAAGACGGCATCATGCGCGCCGAGCGCCGCAAAGCTGCGCGCAATTTGCGCGCGCCCGATACCGGGAATATCGCCGCCAATGATGCAGACCGGCCCGCGCGGCATCACGCGCATGATGCGTGCCATCCGCTCGCCCAGATCGCCCCTGCCCTGCGCCACGCGCGGCAGATGTGCGGGCCAGATACGGCTGGCCATGCCGTCCCGGTCAGGTGCAACCGCCAGCACCACGCGCCAGCGGGGGTCCTGAATGCGGCGCAGCAGGCGCGCTGTCTGATGGCGAAACCACCACGCGGCGGCGACCATGCCGATGCCCTGCCCCAGCCGGGTCTTTACACGGCCGGGACGCGGCTCTTTCAGCATGATGACGAGCGTCGGGCGCATACCCTAGCCGAAGTAATCGCGCAGGATGCGGCCATAGATCGCCTTGAGCTGGTGGATCTGTGCGATGCTGACATGCTCGTCGACCTGATGCATCGTCTTGCCGACGAGGCCGCATTCCACCACCGGGCAGTGATCCTTGACAAAGCGCGCGTCGGACGTGCCGCCCGAGGTGCTGAGCACAGGTGTGCGTCCCGTCTCGGCCTCGACCGCGCGCACGATCAGATCCGAAAAATCACCTGGCGGCGTCAGGAACGCCTCGCCCGAGTTCTTGACCGTCATCGCGCCGCGCGTGCCCATCTCGTCGCAGACCTTATCGAGCTGGCCTTGGAGCCACTCGGTCAGGCTGTCGCCGCTGTGCAGATCGTTGTAGCGGATGTTGATCGTCGCGCGCACGGTTGCCGGAATGACATTGGTCGCCGCATTGCCGGTGTCGATGGTCACCACGGCCAGTGTCGAGGGGTCGAAGTGATCGGTCCCCTCATCCAGCGTATGGTGGCTGATCCGGTCCACCAGCCGGGCCATGGCCGGCAGCGGATTGATGGCGCGGTGGGGATAAGCCGAATGACCCTGCTTGCCCGTAATCGTGACCCACGCGCTCAGCGAGCCGCGGCGCCCGATCTTGATCATGTCGCCCATTTCCTCGGGGCAAGTCGGCTCGCCCACAAGGCAGACGCTCATCGCCTCGCCCTTGTCCTTCATCCAGTCGAGGATCGCGGCGGTGCCGTCCAGCGCGTCGCCCTCTTCATCGCCGGTAATGGCGAGGATCACGGCGCCATCTGGGGGCGTTTGTTGCACAAAATCCACGGCCGCGGCGGCAAAGGCTGCAACACCCGATTTCATGTCCGTCGCGCCCCGGCCCCACATCATGCCATCACGCACCTCAGCTCCAAAAGGGGCCACCGTCCAAGCCGCCTCATCGCCCAGCGGCACAACGTCCGTATGCCCGTTGAAGCCAAAGCTGCGCGCCGCGCCCTTTTCGCCCCAACGTGCGTAAAGATTGGCAATACCGCCCCGATCGGCCCGCCAGCAGGCAAAGCCAGCCGCCGACAGCGTATCCTCCAGAAGTCCCAACGCGCCGCCCTCTTCGGGGGTGACGGACGGGCAGCGGATCAATGCGGCGGTCAGTGCGGCGGGGTCGATGGGCGTATGGGTCATGGGGCCTCGGCAAACGGGATAAATCACGGCGATGGCTACCCCGGTTGCCCTGCCTTTGCAAATTCTCAAAAAAATCTGCAAAGCGGTGCGTGAAAAAAGTTAACTTTGCGTCAAAAGATCGGTATTTCTCGAGCAATAAAAAAGACAGGCCCGAGGCAGGGCAATACGGCAGGGGTATGAGCAAGCTCTCGAAAGACGGCGAAGCGCATCATTGATGCCGCTTCAGGTGTGCGGCAGCAGAGCCTTTGGCTTCTGCCAAGCTGTGCCGTTTGTGCATGCCTCGGACCGATTTGAGGGATGACATATGGTTTCCGGCACCGAGATACCTATCAACAGAAACGCATCCGCCGAACAGATGGCGCAAGAGATGTTCGGCCCCGACGTCATCATCGAAAGCGCCACCTACACGGGCGACCGAGACAGTTCGGGCATATACTCCAACGGTGACGCGATCTCGCCCGGCGTGATGCCCGGCGATACGGGCGTCATGTTCTCGACGGGGGATCTGCGCGGCTTCACCAGCAACACCCGCTGGTGGCAGGGCGCGAACACCAGCTCGAACCAGACCACCAACTCGGATGGTCCGAATAATGTTGCCGAATTCAATGCGGCCGCAGGCGCGCCGACCTATGACGCCTCGTATATCGACGTCGACTTTACCCCATCAGGCGACATGCTGACCATGCAGTTCGTCTTTTCATCGGATGAATACCCCGAATACGCGGTCGGCGCCTTTCAGGATTTTGTTGGCGTCTGGATCAACGGCCAGCAAGTCCAGCTGAGCGTCGGGGATGGCGACATCGACCCCAACAACCTCAACGCCGGGGCCAACGGCAACCTCTTCATCGACAACACCAGCAGCCAGTACAACACCGAGATGGACGGCTTTACCGTCAACCTCACGCTCAAGATGCCGGTCATCGCGAATGAGACGAACTCGATCCGGATCGGCATCGCCGATGTGAACGATGCCAATTATGACAGCACGCTGATCATCGCGGGCGGCAGTATCCAGAGCAGCGTTCTGGCGATGGACGATGTGACCAAGCTGGACCCAGACGGATCCAAGTCGCTAGACGTGCTGGCCAACGATGTCAACAATGGCGCGGGCAGCCTGACGATCACGCATATCAACGGTCAGGCCGTAGCCGTCGGATCGACCGTCACGCTGAACAGTGGCCAGACGGTTCAGCTCAACGCGGACGGCACGCTCGGCCTTGCCGGCGATGGTGACGTCGAAGAATTCTCATTCACCTATACGGTCGAGAACGCAACGGGCGTCAGTGATACCGGCTTCGTTCTGGTCGACAGCGTGCCCTGCTTTGTCGCGGGCACGATGATCCGCATACCCGGCGGGCAAAAACCGGTCGAGGCACTGGTGCCCGGCGATCTGGTCATCACCCGCGACGAGGGCGCGCAGCCCCTGCGCTGGATCGGCAGCCGCCGCATCGCGGCAACGGGCGATTTCGCCCCCATCCATATCGACGCAGGCACATTCGGCGCCCACGGCGCGCTGGCGCTGTCGCCGCTGCACCGGGTGCTGATCCGTGACAGTCTGGCCGAACTTCTCTTTGGCGAGGGAGAGGTGCTGGTGGCGGCGCGCGATCTGGTCAATGGCACCAGCGTGCGGCGCGTGCCCGGCGGCGAGGTGGAATACGTCCATATCCTGTTCGACCGCCATCAGGTGGTCTTCTCCGAGGGGCTTGAGACCGAGAGCTTCCTGCCCGGCCCGCAAACCGCACACAGTTTCGAGGCCGAGATCGTCGATGAGATCTGCGCGCTCTTTCCGCAGATTTGCCGCGAGACTGGCGAGGGCTATAGCCCCGCCGCGCGCCGCATGCTGCGCGGCTATGAGGCGCAGCTCTTGATGGCCGGGACGCGGGCGGCCTAATGGGCTGGATCGGCATCGCCAACCATAGCGGCGGACGGTTCAACCCCGCAGGGCTGGACAAGGCGCTGCACGAGCCGCCGCAATCCCTCGACGGCTATGCCCGCGCGGGCACGATCCTGATCGATACGTATCTGTCCCCCGACGCGCGTCCGCAGACCCTGCTGAGCTTTGACAGGGCCGTGCCGGAGGGCGGCCTTCTATCGCTGAAGGTGGTGCCAACGGGCGGCATCATCCTGATCGACGCGCTGGGCGGGGACGTGAGGCACGCGGTGCTCAACCATGACCTTGACGGGCGCAGCGATCAGGTGCGGGTGCGTTATCTGTGGCGTGATGACGGGCCGGGGATGCTGACGCTCAAGCATCTGGCCAGCGGAGTGGTGCGGCGCGCTATGGTGCCACCGGGCCATCCGGTCGCGCTGGAGGATCTGCGCATGTTGACGCGATTTCCGGCGCACCGGGTGATGGACCCCGATGTCGGCTTTGTCGCCGTCTCGGACGAGGTCGAGCCCATTGGCGCCATGCCGGGGCTGACGGCCACCGTGCGCATCGCCACCCCGCGCGGCGAGGTGCCCATCGCGCGCCTGAGGCGCGGCGACACGGTGCTGACAGCGAGGGGCGAGGTTCTGCCGATCCTGCGCGTGGTCACGCAGAGCGTGCCTGCACACGGCTCCCTGCGGCCCGTGCGGCTGCGCGCCCCCTTCTTCGGCCTGACGCGCGACATCGTCATCGCACCGCACCAAAGGCTCGTCATCGGCGGCAGCCAGGTGGAATACATGTTCGGCACCGAAGCCGCGCTGGTGCCCGCGCGCCACCTCGTCAACGGCTCGTCCGCCTATCATGCGCAAGGGCCGGATTTGGTGACGTATTACCATGTTTTGCTGCCCGACCATCAGGCGATCGTCGCCTCGGGTTGCCCGGTCGAGAGCCTTTACATCGGGCGTTTGCGCCGTGATCGTGCGGCGCTGGCCGCCTCGCCGCTGGGCACTGTCGATGCGGCGCGCCTGCCCGAACATGCGCGCCCGATCTGGCCCGTGCTCAAACCGTTCGAGGCCCGCACCCTGGCGATGCACCGCGCGGCCTGAAGCCGGCGCAAGGGCATTGAGGGCGGTCCCATAATCTGAATCTCAGCTATCGACGGAGAAGGGTGCGCAATACGCGCCGCGCGCGCCAACTGATATCTCAAGGTCAAGGGCGTGAGGCTTCAGTCGCCATCCAGCCCCAGATCCAGCGCCTCGGTGCGGCCCTCATCGCCAAAGAATGGCGTCATCTGCGCAACGATCACGGCATTCTCGTCCAGCGCGCGCTGCATCAGGGCGCGGTCCTCGCCGCCGATCTTGTGGCCCTCGGCCTCCCGCTCGGCGAGGGTGCCGTAGCCGCTGACATCCAGCGGCGCGGTGTCCGCCTGCTTGAGAATGGCGACCGTCTCGCGCACGGCCTCGGCCTCGTCCACGCCGCTGGCATAGATCAGCAGGGCCGCGCCGGTCGCGCCCTTGGGCAGGCCGTCACCGGACTTGCGCCCGATTTCGACCAAGAGGGTATAGACCTCCTGCCGCTTGGGTTTCGGCTTGGGCTTCTGCTTGGCGGCGGCTGCGGATTTGGCCGGTTTTTTGTCATCATGCGTCATGGCATCGCATTAGAGGCGCCGCGCGGTGCGGTCAATCGCAAGCGCGCTCAACTGTTGAACACAAGGACGAGCGCAAGGCCGTAGATCCCCATCATCAGCACGCTTTCCATGCCGATCCGGCCGGGCCCCTGCCGCTGGCGGACGATCAGCCCGGCCAGCAACACACCCGTCATCAACAGGCCCGTCGCCAGCCAATAAAGATCATTGTCCGACACCGCGTGATAGATCGAGCCATCCCGATAAGCGATATCGGCCCCGACCAGAAAGAGCGTGTCAAAGGTATTGCCCCCGATGATGCCGCCCACCGCCAGTTGCAGCGCCCCGCGCCGCACGGCAACAAGGGTGGTCACCAGTTCCGGCAACGATGTGATGACTGCGGTAACGACGGCGCCAACAAGGCTGGAGGCGAGGCCGTAACGCGCGATCAAGACCTGACCCGACTGCCCGATCACCCAGCCACCAAGCGCCATCACGACGACGAGGCCCGCAAAGGCCATGGCCGGCCCCCACGCCGAGCGCTGAGCCTCGTCGGGGTCCTCAGGCTCGTCGGTGCGCGTCTCGTCGGTGTTGACCGCGCGCCACATCGGCCGTTCGCGCACCTCCGAAGTCAGGCGCACACCATAGATATAAGCCAGAAACATCAGCAGAGACACCGGATGAACGCCGAAATAGGCCAGCTCCGGCCCCGCGATCGCGGCCAGCGGCATGCTGAGCAGGATGATGAGCATGACGGTCTGGAAAAGGTTCGCAGGCTCGGCAGCGGCATGTTCCAGATTGGCGCGCCGGTGCAGGATGTCCGCGAGCGCCAGAAACAGCGTCTGCGCCGCGATCCCGCCGACGGCGTTGGAAAAGGCATAGCTGGCATCGCCCGATGCCGCAGCCGTGACTGAAACGATCACCCCCGAAATCGAGGTGGCCCCGCCCAGGATCAACCCGCCGATCAGCGCCTCGCCCATGTGGGTGCGATCGGCGATGATGTCGGCCAGCCGCGTCGCGCGAATGGACGATATCACCACCGCCGCCCCGGCAAGGAATGTCGCGACGATCAGAAAGTGTAGAGGCAGGGAAGAGATCATGAAGCACTAGCGCGCCGCAGGCGCCGCAGGTTCCCGCGGCGCCCAAATTAAAAGCCTCAGGTGCGCAACAGCTCGTTGATCGAGGTCTTGGAACGGGTCTGCGCATCGACGCGCTTGACGATGACCGCACAATAAAGGTTCACGCCATTCTTCGACGGCATCGAGCCCGAGACGACGACCGAGCCGGAGGGCACCTCGCCATACATGACCTCGCCAGTCTCGCGGTCGACGATCTTGGTCGACTGGCCGATATAGACACCCATCCCCAAAACGCTGCCCTCGCGGATGATGCAGCCCTCGACCACTTCCGAGCGCGCACCGATGAAGCAGTTGTCCTCGATGATCGTCGGACCGGCCTGCATCGGCTCCAGCACGCCGCCAATGCCGACGCCGCCCGACAGATGCACGTTCTTGCCGATCTGTGCGCAGCTGCCGACAGTCGCCCATGTGTCGACCATCGTGCCGCTGTCGACATAGGCGCCCAAGTTGACGAAAGAGGGCATCAGCACGACGCCGGGGGCGATGTAGGCGCTCTTGCGGACGATGCAGTTCGGCACGGCGCGGAAACCGGCCTCGGTCCACTCGGCTGCGCCCCAGCCCATGAACTTGCTGTCGACCTTGTCCCACCAGCCGCCGCCCTGCGGGCCGCCCGACTGCGGCTCCATATCCTTGATGCGAAAGCCCAGCAGCACGGCCTTCTTGGCCCATTGATTTACATGCCAAGCGCCGTCTTCGCCGCGCTCGGCCACGCGCAGCTGACCACTGTCGAGCGCATTCAGCGTCGCCTCGATCGCCTCGCGCGTCTCGCCGCCAGTGGCGGGGCTGATGGCGTCGCGCGCCTCCCAGGCGGCCTCGATGGCGGTTTCCAGTTGGGCGTTGGACGGTATGTTCGACTGGGCGATGGACATGGGCGGCACTCCTCAAGCGTTTTCACAGTGCGGTATAGGCACAGCCGACCTCTCGCGCAATGCAGCAGGCGCGCCAAGAGGCTTTCGAAGCGCCACTTGGCCCGAATCCCCCAAAACCCGGCGCTGCCGGCTGGCGCTGGTCAACCCTCATGCGAGGGGATACTGCTGGTGGCCCAGAGTCACGTCAGTCCAAGGATGATAGAAATGAGCGAAGACCGCAGGAGCCAGTTTCGCGGAGCCGGCGCAGATCGCAGCACGGCCGAGCAGGTGCCGGACACGCCGCAGACGCGCGCACCGGCCTATCGACTGGCCTTCAACGACACGGATTTCATGTGCCGCGAAGACCTGCGCCCCGTGCGCCTGCAACTTGAATTGCTCAAGCCCGAGTTGATCCTGAACGAGCGCGGCATTCTCAGTACCGTCGTGCTCTTTGGCGGCGCGCGCATCCCCGAGCCGTCCGAGAAAAAGGGCGCGCGCACGAAAACGCTGGCAGATCTGTCGAAATACTACGACGAGGCGCGCGAGTTCGCACGGCTGATGACAGAAAAATCCCTGACGGCCTACGGGCGCGACTACGTGATCGCGACGGGCGGTGGCCCCGGCGTGATGGAGGCAGGCAATCGCGGCGCGGCCGACGCGGGCGGGGAGTCCATTGGCCTCAACATCGTGCTGCCGCACGAGCAGGCGCCGAACGAATATGTCACGCCCGGCCTTTGCTTCAACTTCCACTATTTCGCGATCCGCAAGATGCATTTCTTGATGCGGGCGCGGGCCGTTTGCGTGTTTCCTGGCGGCTTCGGCACGCTGGATGAAACCTTCGAGGCGCTGACACTGATCCAGACCGACCGGATGAAACGCGTTCCCTTCCTCCTTTTCGGCGAAGAGTTCTGGCGGCGCATCATCAACTGGGAGGCACTGGCCGAGGCTGGCACCATCAGCGACGAGGATCTGGAGCTGTTTCAGTTCGTCGAGACCGCCGCGGATGCCGTGCGGATCATCGACGAATGGGACGCCGAGCAAGAAGACTGCTGACGCGCTGCGCGATCACGCTGCCAAGTGGGCCGGGATCGCGCAAAGCGGTGCATCCTTGATCAGCGAGGTTACAATGCGGCCCTCGTCCGTGTCGCGGATACCGTAGCCATAGCCACGCAGGCGGTGCTGCCATTCGCGGTCCGAGACAGCCATGCGGCGCTCGCGGGTGATAACGGCGAGAATGTCGGCAATATCTTTGCTCATTGTTTCAATCCTGATGTTCAATAATTCAATGAAGCTTGGATAGCCAAGCATTGCGGCAACAATCAGAATGGATTTGGGCCGGATCGGGGTCATTTCGGGCCAAACAGCAAAAATCGCCTCCCGGCAGAGATACGGGGCGGCGATCATGTATTGAAAAGGTTGCCCTATGGCATTTGGCCGCGGCGAGCCTTTGGATGGCAGATGCCTCAGAAGGCAGACGTCTCAGGTGGCAGGGCCAAACGACGGGCTGAACGGCAGGTGGCACACCTCGACCCCGTGCGGCAGGGTGGTGACGACTGCACCGGAGCTTGTCTGGCGCACCGCATAGCCGTGGCGTCCTAGCGCATCGTGCCAATCAGACGCTGTGCGGGCGCTGTGCATCTCGGCGATGATAAGCTGAAGCACACCTGCCTCAATCGTCGGATCCTTGTGAACGTAAACCATTGCCGCACCTTCCCTTGCCGCACTCAGCCAAGGCGGGGTGCGATGAAACTCGTTCCGGGGGGAAGGTGCCGCGCAAAGGTGTCAGGATTTGGACCCAAACTCAGCCAAATCGGGGTCTTTGCGGCAAGGAGCGCGCGGGCCTCAGCCCTGCGCTGTCTCGGCCTCGATCTGAGCGCGCGATTTGCGCGCGCGCTCGGTCGCGGATTTCAACTGGCCGCAGGCGGCCATGATATCCTCGCCGCGGGGTGTGCGGATGGGGCTGGCATATCCGGCCTTGTAGATGATGTCAGCAAAGGCGCGGATGCGGTTGTTGCTGCTGCGCTTGTAGGGCGCGCCGGGCCATTCGTTGAACGGAATGAGATTGATCTTGGCCGGGATGCCCTTGATCAGCTTGACCAGACGGCGCGCATCCTCGTCGCTGTCGTTGATTCCGTCGAGCATGACATATTCAAAGGTGATCCGCTCGGAATTGCTGACCTTGGGATAGGCCTTGAGCGCCTCGAGCAGCGCCTCGATGTTCCATTTCTTGTTGATCGGGACCAGCTTGTCGCGGATTTCGTCGGTCGTGCCATGAAAGCTGACCGCCAGCATGCAGCCGATTTCGGCGGCGGTGCGGTGGATCTCGGGCACGATGCCCGAGGTCGACAGGGTGATGCGCCGGCGACTCAGCTGGATGCCCTCGGGGTCCATCGCGATCTTCATCGCGTCGCGGACGTTCTCGAAATTATAGAGCGGCTCGCCCATGCCCATCAGCACGATGTTGCTCAAAAGGCGCGTCTCGTCCTTGGGCGCGCCTTGGGTCGGCCATTCCTCAAGATCGTCGCGCGCGATCATGATCTGTCCGACGATCTCGCCCGCCGTCAGGTTGCGCACCAGTTTCTGCGTGCCTGTATGGCAGAACGAGCAGGTCAGCGTGCAGCCGACCTGAGAGGAAATGCAAAGCGTGCCGCGCCCGTCCTCGGGGATATACACCACCTCGACCTCATGGCCGCCGGCGATTCGGACAAGGTATTTGCGCGTGCCATCACTGCTGACCTGGCGGCTGACGACCTCGGGCGTGGATAGCGTGAATTTCTCTTCCAGATCAAGGCGGTATGCCTTGGACAAGTTAGTCATCTGCGCGAAATCGCGCACGCCCCACTGATAGACCCATTGCCAGATCTGGCCCGCGCGCATCCGCGCCTGCTTCTCGGGGGTGCCGTTGTCGACCAGCGTCTGGCGCAGCGCATCGCGCGTGAGGCCGATGAGATTCGGCTTGCCGTCCTGCGCCTTGCGCGGGATCGTCACGAGGTCCTGGGTGATCGGGGCGGTCTGGGTCATGTGTCGGCCTTTCAGCGTCAGATACCGCCCTATATAGGACTTGGGCGCCAATGCCAAAGGGGTGCGGCGCATATGAAAAGGGCGGCCATGTCAGGCCGCCCTGTCAAACCGGATCGGCAGGGCCGCCTACTCGCAGCGCTTTTCCGCCTCTTCCATCGCCGCCGTATAGCCGATCAGCGAAAAGGTATCCTCGGTCTGCGTGCCCCGCGACGAACGCGCGGTCAGCACCGCATCAGAGCCCCGCTTGAGCGCCGCGATGATGCGCGCATCATCATCCGCGCTGGCAGGCCATGCCCATTCATCTGCTGTATAAAGCTCGAAGCTGTCGCTGCCGACGACCAACTCGACGGTCGAGCCTTCAGCAAAGGGATAACCGCCGGTAAAGGCGACCTGGCCGCGCACGCCCGCATCGGGGCGAAAGAACGTCATGAAGAGAATCTCGCCACGGCGCACCGCGACAACCTCACCACCGCGCGTGTTGACCGTCTCGGTCGGGGCCGACACGGTCCAGCATTCGCGCGGAGTGTCCTCGGTGAAAACGCTCCATGCCGTATTGGCGGCCACCTGATTGGTGCTTTCGCTTTGCGCGAAGGCCGCGCCGGATAGAGACAGGGTCGCCCCGGTCATGATTACTGCGGCCAGCGCGCCGCGCGTCACGTGTGATGCCATTCTTGTGCAGCCTCCAAGCTGTCCTTGAGCCTCAATTGGATCGCGCTTGCCAGCCAGCCCTCTTGGCGGGGATCGAGGCGGGATTTCCGCTTGGCAATCGCTCGTATCTTCTCGACAGTGCAACTTTATCCTGAAAGTCGCCATGAACGAAAGAATGAATTGGCGGAAACCCGCACATCATTTCGTGAGGAACTCTAGACCATGACCACCCCCGCAACCACCCCCCGCAAAGCCCCTGCCCCGATGGCCGAAATCTGGCGCGGTCCAATGGCCGAAAGCCTGCATCTGGGCCATGCGGTGATCTGCGGTCAGGGCGGCGAGGTGATCGAGGCGTGGGGCGACGCGGACGTGCAGGTCTATCCGCGCTCGTCGTGCAAGATGATCCAAGGCCTGCCCCTGGTCGAAAGCGGCGCGGCCGATGCTGCCGGCCTCGGCCCCGAGCAGCTGGCGCTGGCCTGCGCATCGCACAACGGCGCCGCGATCCATACCCAGAGGGTCGAGAAATGGGTGGCGGGCCTCGGCCTTGGCGAGGGCGATTTCCGCTGCGGCAGCCATATGCCCGACGACAAGGAGGCCGCCCATGCGCTGATCCGCGCACACCAGGAGCCTTGCCAGCTGCACAACAACTGCTCGGGCAAACATGCGGGTTTCCTGACGCTGAACCGGCATCTGGGCGGCGCGGCCGACTATATCGAGATCGCGCATCCGGTGCAGCGCGCCTGCCTTGCCGCCTTCGAGGAGGTGACAGGCGAGGCCAGCCCCGGCTACGGCATCGACGGCTGCTCGGCCCCGAATTTCCTGACCTCGCTCAGCGGCATGGGACGCGCGATGGCCTTCTTTGCAGGCGCCCGCGAGGGGGCGGATGCGCGCCAGAGCGCCGCCGCCCGCCTGCGGGATGCGATGATCGCGCATCCCGATCTGGTCGCAGGCGAGGGCCGCGCCTGCACGATGCTGATGCGCGCCTGCAAGGAGCCCGTGGCGCTCAAGACCGGCGCCGAGGCGTTCTTTGTCGCCATCCTGCCGCAGCGCGGAATCGGCGTGGCGCTCAAGGTGACGGACGGGGGCACGCGCGGCGCGGAGTGCGCGATTGCGTCCCTGCTGGTGCGTCTTGGCGCGCTGGACGCGGACCATCCGTCGGCGCGGATGTTCATGAACAAGACCATGACCAACTGGCGCGGCTTCGAGACCGGCGCGATCCGCCCCGCGCCCAGCCTTTTGGCCTAAAGCGTTTCGCGAAACGCAGCGCGACATAAGCGCGACATAAAGGCGTTGCATGCGTTTCGCCTTTTGCTGATGCCTCAGGTTAAAGGCGAAACGCTTTAGGCGGCAAACCCGCTGCGCGCGTAGCCCTGCAAGTATAGCAGCGCGGTCAGATCGCCGTGGTTGATCCGCAGATCGCACTGGGCGGCGACGCTCGGCTTGGCATGCATTGCGACGCCTGCGCCCGCGTGGCCCAGCATCCCCAGATCGTTGGCACCGTCGCCGACGGCCATCGCCTCGGATACATCGATGCCAAGGCGCCCGGCGATTTCATCCAGCGCATCCACCTTGGCCTGACGGCCCAGAATAGGCCGCGCGACATCCCCGGTGAGGGTCCCAGCCTCCACACCCAGCACATTCGCGCGATGCTCGTCAAAGCCCAGCGCCTGCGCCACCGGCCCGGTAAAGGCGGTAAAGCCGCCCGAAATCAGCGCCGTATGCGCGCCCTTTTGCCGCATCGTCGCAACCAGCGCGGCGCCGCCCGGCGCATGGGTGATCCGGCAGGCCAGCACGTCCGCAATGACGTGCTCGGGCAGCCCCCTGAGCAGCGCCATGCGCTCCAGCAGCGCACCCTCGAAGTCCAGCTCGCCGTTCATGGCACGGGCGGTGATGCCGCGCACATGCGCGCCGACGCCCGCCGCCTCGGCCAGCTCGTCGATGCACTCCTGCGCGATCATGGTGCTGTCCATATCGGCAATCAGCAGCCGCTTTTGCCGTCCCTCGGCGCGCTGCACCGCCAGATCGACGCGCAGCTCTTGCAGATCTGCCCAGATATCCCAAAGGTTGCCGGGCACGGCCTCAAGCGGGAATTCCGCCGCCTCATCCTGGCTGAGCCATTGTACCGCACCGCCGCCCCAGGCGTTGCGCAAATTCTCGGCAAGGCCGGGCTCCAGCCCACCTGCGGGCGCGATCAGGGTGGCGACATACATGGATCAATGCTCCGCTTTGGCTAGAATGCGTCGCGAAATCTTCGCGAAGCGCCGCTATAGCCGCATTTTTTCGCTTGCGAAAGGGCGCGCGCCAGCCTAGCACTTTCGGTGGGACACCCTTCCCCAACGAAGGGCGCTTATCTGGAAGGATAGCATATGGCTACCGAAGACCTCGCGCGCAGTGCTGCGCGCAAACCGGACGTGCGGCCCGCAAATCCGCGCTTCTCCTCTGGCCCCTGCGCCAAACCCCCCGCATTCGCATTGGACAAGCTGTCAGGCGCCCCCTTGGGCCGCAGCCACCGTGCCGCCGTGGGCAAGGAGCGACTGAAGGCCGCGATCGACGGCACCCGCAGCATTCTGGGCATTCCCGACGACTACCGCATCGGCATCGTGCCCGCCTCCGACACCGGCGCGGTCGAGATGGCCATGTGGACCATGCTGGGCGCGCGCAAGGTCGAAATGCTGGCGTGGGAAAGCTTTGGCGCTGGCTGGGTGACCGACGCGGTCAAGCAGCTCAAGCTGGACGCCGAGATCAAGACCGCCGACTATGGCCAGATCGTGGACCTGACCACCGTCGATACGGACAATGACGTCGTCTTCACCTGGAACGGCACCACGTCGGGCGTGCGCGTGCCGGATGGCGACTGGATCAAGGATGACCGCGCCGGCCTCACCATTTGCGATGCCACCTCGGCGGCCTTCGCGCAGGATCTGCCGTGGGACAAACTGGATGTGACCACCTTCAGCTGGCAAAAGGTGCTGGGCGGCGAGGCGGCGCATGGCATGATCGTCCTCAGCCCCCGCGCGGTCGAGCGGCTGGAATCCTACGCCCCTGCATGGCCCCTGCCCAAGATTTTCCGCCTGACCAAGGGCGGCAAGCTGATCGAGGGCATCTTCAAGGGCGAGACGATCAACACTCCGTCGATGCTCGCGGTCGAGGATTATCTGCTGGCGCTCGATTGGGCGGCCTCCGTCGGCGGCCTCGCAGGCCTCATCGACCGCGCGGATGCCAATGCAGGCGTCATCGCCGATTTCTGCGCCGATAACGACTGGATCGCCAATCTCGCCGAGGACAGCGCGACGCGTTCGAACACGTCGGTCTGCCTCAAGTTCACGAATCCCGCGATCACCGATGGCGCCACTTTTGCCAAGGCGGTGGCCAAACGGCTGGAGACCGAGGGCGTGGCCTATGACGTGGGTGCCTATCGCGATGCCCCTCCGGGCCTGCGCATCTGGTGTGGCGGCACGGTCGAGACGTCGGACTTGCAGGCGCTGATGCCGTGGATCGCCCACGCCTATCACGCCGAACTCGGCGCGCTGGCCTGAGCCAGCCCAAAGATTGCCAGGCGGGCCACCGGCCCGTCCCCTCCACCCCCCCGTATTCATTCAAAGGACGCTGAAAATGGCTCCCAAGGTACTCGTTTCCGACAAGCTCAGTGAAACCGCCGTGCAGATTTTTCGCGATCGCGGCATCGACGTGGATTTCCAGCCCGATCTGGGCAAGGACAAAGACAAGCTGGCCGAGGTGATCGGGCAGTATGATGGCCTCGCGATCCGCTCGGCCACCAAGGTCACGGAAAAGATCCTCGAAAACGCGCATAATCTCAAGGTGATCGCGCGCGCCGGGATCGGAACCGACAATATCGACAAGGTCGCAGCCTCGAAAAAGGGCGTGATCGTGATGAACACCCCCTTCGGCAACATGATCACGACGGCCGAACATGCCATCGCCATGATGTTCGCCGTCGCGCGCCAGATCCCCGAGGCATCGGCCTCGACCCATGCGGGCAAGTGGGAAAAGTCCCGCTTCATGGGGACCGAGCTGACGGCCAAGACGCTGGGCGTCATCGGCGCGGGCAACATCGGCGGCATCGTCTGCGACCGTGCGCGCGGTCTCAAGATGAAGGTGATCGCCTATGATCCATTCCTCAGCCAAGCCAAGGCCGACAAGATGGGCGTCGAAAAGGTCGAGCTCGATGATCTTCTGGCGCGGGCCGATTTCATCACGCTGCATGTGCCGCTGACGGATCAGACCAGGAATATCCTCAGCCGCGAGAACCTGGAAAAGACCAAGAAGGGCGTGCGCATCATCAACTGCGCGCGCGGCGGGCTGGTGGATGAGGTCGCGGCCGCCGAAATGCTGAAATCCGGCCATATCGCAGGGGCCGCCTTCGATGTCTTTGCCCAAGAGCCTGCGACCGAAAATCCCCTTTTCGGCCTGCCGAACGTGGTCTGCACGCCTCACCTTGGCGCCGCGACCACCGAGGCGCAGGAAAACGTCGCGCTACAGGTGGCCGAGCAGATGTCGGACTACCTGCTTACCGGCGCGGTAAGCAACGCGCTCAACATGCCATCGGTCACCGCCGAAGAGGCCAAGGTCATGGGCCCCTGGATCAAGCTTGCCGGACATCTGGGCGCCTTCATCGGCCAGATGACGGACGAGCCGATCAAGGCGATCAATATCCTCTATGACGGTGTGGCCTCCCAGATGAACCTCGCCGCGCTTACGTCTGCCTCGGTTGCAGGCATCATGAAGGCAGTGAACCCCGAGGTGAACATGGTCAGCGCGCCGGTCGTCGCCAAGGAACGCGGCATAAAGATCAGCACGACCCACCAAGACAAATCCGGCGCTTTCGAAGGGTATATCAAGCTGACGGTCGTCACGGACAAGCGCGAGCGCTCGATCGGCGGGACGATCTTCTCGGATGGCAAGCCGCGCTTCATCCAGATCAAGGGCATCAACATCGACGCCGAAATCGGCAATCACATGCTCTACACCACCAACCGCGACGAGCCCGGCATCATCGGCGCGCTCGGCAACACGATGGGCGGCAGCGGCGTGAACATCGCCAATTTCACCCTCGGGCGCAGCAATGCGGGCGGCGAGGCGATCGCGCTGCTCTATGTCGATGCGCCCGTGCCGGACGACGTGATCGAAAAACTGCAGGCAACCGGCCTCTTTCAGCAGGTCAAACCTCTGCGTTTCAACGTCGATTGATGACACGCCCTGCGGCGGATCTTGCGCCGCCGCAGGGCTTTCATTGTTCTGAAAATACTCAAATCGGCCAGTCGATGCGAGGCCCACACGCCAAGGTGTGGCGCCGCGCCACCTACTCGCGCCGCGCCCCCCGATGGCGCATCTTGTCCTCCAGACGGTCCGCATAGGCCGCGCGCTCGGCCGGGCTCATCCTGGTGAGGGCCCCGATCAGCCCCGCCTCGGCGCGCTCGGCACGCGCCGCGCCCAAGGCGCGCTGCTCGCGCAGCAGCGCCTCCAGCGCCGCGGGATCGAATGGATCCGCGCGCAACGTGTCCATCAGCGCACCAAACCGCGCACGGCGATCCTGCGGGTCACTGCGCCGCCCCTCCCGCAGTTCCGCACGGACAGGGTCAGGCAGCGCCGAGATCAGCGGCGAGCCGCGCCAGCGGCCCTCCCGGTCGCCGCCGCGCCCGGTGATCGCGGCACCCGCAATCACGCCAATGAGCGCGCAGTTCAACGCCAGAGAGGCGATGCAGATCAGGCGCCAGCGGCGCGCGGTCAGGGGCCGGGACATGACGCGATCACTCCATTTCCAGATACTGAAACTCATAGGCCGGCAGGAGCGTATTCATCGCCACCCTGTCGTTGCCCGGCCAAGCGGCGTCGCTCAGCCCGGCCGGATTGCTCAGGCCGATACCCAGCCCGGCGATACCCGCCGCCATCAGCGCCGCCCAAGGGGCAAGCCGCGCGGGCCGCGGACGCTCTTCCCGAGCGCTTCGCGCAATGCGGGCCATCAGCAGATCGGACACCTCAGGCGGGGCACGCCGCGCGGCCTCCAGAGCCGAGAGCGCGGTGGCATCGCCCTCGATGCGCGCCATCAATGCCTCCGAGACGGCGGGTCTGCGCAAATCACACAGCGCAGCGTCGATGTCCGGGACCGGCGCAGTGCCGGAGGTGTCATGCTTGTCACTCATATCCCAATGCCTTCTTGCGATCGACCAATGCCCGTGCCAGCGCGGCGCGTCCGCGCGCGGTCAGGCTCTCGACCGCCTCGACGCTGATATCCATCGTGTCCGCGATCTCGGGGTTGGGCAACTCCTCGATATGGCGCAGCACCACGGCAAGGCGCTGTCGCTCGGGCAGGTCCATCAAAGCGGCACCCAGAGCATCGCGGCGCTGTGCGTCCTGCAATCGCTCGTACGGCGCGGGGGCCGGATCCTCGGGCTCGCCCGCCGCCTCGAGGGGCGCAAGTCGCCCGCGTTTGCGCAGGCGGTCGGTGCAAAGGTTCGCCGCAACGCGGTAGAGCCAGGTCGAGACCTGCGCGCGCCCGGCCTCCCAGTCGGGCGCAATCCGCCACAGCCGCAAGAGGGCCTCTTGCGTCACATCCTCGGCTTCGGCCATGTCGTTCAGCATCCGCAGCGCGACGGCCAGAACACGCGGCGCGTGGCGCTCCGCGAGCGGGGCCGCCGCCGCCAGATCGCCGTCGGCATAGGCCGCCATCAGCGCTTCATCGGACGGCATGGGCGCATTCATGGCGCGCTCATGCCGCAGGTGCCGTAAAAATGCCCGGCCAATCGCATGGCGTCATGCAAGGCCGGGCCAGGTCCATCACTCGCCAGCATCCTCGGACTGGTTGCTCTCATACTTCTTGCCATCATGCATCTTGCCATGGTGCTTCTTGCCATGATGCTCTTGCATCTTGGCCAGCTCATCCGCATCCAGAGTACCGTCATCATTGGCGTCGAAGCGGTCGAACATGCGGTCAATTCGCTTGCTCATGCGGTCCTTGTGCTTGCCTTGCATGTCCTCTGGGGAAATCTGACCGTCGCCGTCAGCGTCAAGGCGGGCAAAATGGCGCTCGGCGCGCGCGGCCGCCTCTGCCTGGGCGCGGGCCTTCATTTCGTCGAGCGATATGGTGCCACTGCCGTCAGTATCGATCTTGTCGAAACGCGCCTGGGGCGCGGCTTCGACTTCGGCCCGGGTGATCTGGCCATCGCCATCGAGGTCCAGCATCATGATGTGCGCGCCCTTCATAGCGCCCTTGTCCTGCGCGTAAGCTGCGGGAGCGATGGTTGCGGCGGCCATAAGGGCCATGAGGCCGAGTTTGGAAAAATGGGTCATCTTGGTGTCCAGTTCATGCTGTTGTTTTGCCTTGCGACAGGGATGATACGCAGGGCAGCGGCGCCTCCGTCGGGCGGGGGCCGAATTTCTTTGCGCATCCCGCATTTTTCCATTGCCGGAACCTCCGGCAGGAGCAGTTCGACCTAGAGAAAACCAAACGCAAAAAAAACCCTGCGCTCAGCCTTCGACGGCGATGTTGTCGATCAGGCGCACGCCCGCCAGCCAGGCGGCGGCAAAGAGGCGCGCGGGCCGCGTCGGGGCTTCGAGAAGGGCCAGATCGTCGTTGGCGCGCATTTCGAGGTAATCGACACTGGTAAAGCCGACCTGATCCAGCACCCGGATCGCGGCAGCCTGCGCGTCGGAGAAGCCCTCGCCCGCGGCGGCGGCGCGGGCCACGATCTGCATCTGCTCGGGCAGCGCGGACGCAAGGCTGCGCGCGCGCCCCGACAGCAGGAGGTTGCGCGACGACATGGCCAGCCCGTCCTCCTCGCGGATGGTGGGACAGCCATGCACGGTGATCGGGATATCGAGATCACGGGCCATGCGGCGCACGACCTGAAGCTGCTGGAAATCCTTTTCGCCGAAGAAGGCATCGGTGGCGGCTGTCTGGGCGAAAAGCTTGGCCACCACTGTGGCGACACCCTCGAAATGGCCGGGGCGGTGGATCCCGTCCATCACCTCGGTCAGGCCCGAGACCGAAACGGTCGTGGCGAAGCCCTCGGGATACATCTGATCGCCGTCCGGCACGTAGATCGCATCAATGCCAAAGCGCGCCAGCTTGGCCGCGTCGGCCTCTTCGGTGCGCGGGTAGCGTGCCAGATCTTCGGGCGAGCCGAACTGGCGCGGATTGACGAAGATGGTGACGATGACGCGGGTGCAGACCGCCTTGGCGGCGGCGACCAGCGACAGGTGGCCATCGTGCAGCGCGCCCATCGTGGGAACGACGCCGATCGTCTCGCCTGCGAGGCGCCAGGGGAGGGTCGCGGCGCGCAAATCATGCAGGCCGCGCAGGATCGGCGCGCTCATTTGGCAGGCGCCTCATCGGTAAAGAGATGCTCGCGCGCCGGGAAAGCGCGCGCGCGCACTTCGGCGGCATAGGCGGCGATTGCGGCCTCGCCATCCTGGCCCAGCGCGGCATAGCGCTTGACGAACTTGGGTTTGAACGCGGTGAAGAGGCCCAGCATGTCGTCGACGACCAGGATTTGTCCATCGCAGCCCGCCGAGGCACCGATGCCGATGGTGGGGATGGAAATATCGGCGGTGATGCGGTCGGCAAGGCCCGCTGGCACCTTTTCGATCACGACCGCAAAAGCGCCCGCCTCGGACACGGCGCGCGCGTCCTCGCCGAGCAGGCGGGCCGCCGCGCCGCGCCCCTGCACCTTGTAGCCGCCGAGCGTGCCGACCGACTGGGGGGTGAGGCCGATGTGGGCCATCACCGGCACGCCGCGCGCCGTGAGAAAGGCAATCGTCTCGGCCATATGGGCGCCGCCCTCCAGCTTGACCGCCGCCGCGCCCGTCTCGCGCATGAGGCGGGCGGCATTGCGCATGGCCTGCCTTGGGTCTTCCTCGTAGCTGCCGAAGGGCATGTCGATGACCATCATCGCCTTGTCGAGCCCGCGCGCGACGGCCTGCCCGTGCAGGATCATCATCTCCATCGTGACAAGCGTGGTCGAGGGCAGGCCATGCAGCACCATGCCGACGCTGTCACCGACCAGCACGAAATCGCAATGCGCATCCATCATCCGGGCCATGGGCGTGGTATAGGCCGTCAGGCTGACAATCGGCGCGCCGCCTTTCATGTCGCGGATGTCCGAAGGAAGCGGGGCGGTCTGGCGGGCGTTGGCGCTCATCGGCGGGCCTCGGGGTTGCTGCGTCGCGGCAATGCCTAGCAAGGTTGGCGGCGTAATTCCACCGCTCTCTTGCCCGCCGGGGCCGGGCCGGTTGCACAGGCTGCGCAAACCACTAGAGGTGGTGTGACGCGCCCGGACACCTATATTGCAAGGGTGCGGGAAAAGCCGGCGCGCAAAAGGAGGCAAGATTTGATGCAGATATCTGCCAAGCTCCTTGCAGCGGCGCTATGGGCGCTGTCCTGCGTGGCCCTCGTGCTGCCGGGCGCGGCCGTGCCGAACGCGGCGCAGGCACAGGCGGCCCAGAATGACGCGCAATCGGTCAGCCGGGCCGATCTGATCCGTCTGCTCGGGCGCCTGCACGAGGATGGCGCCGTGCGCGCGGACCTTGCCGAGTTGGGCTTTGCTGGCGAAAGGCTGGATCTGGCGACCGACCATGCGGCCGGCATGCTGCGCGATCCGGTCATCGCAGGCTATATCGCCGACCGCGTTCTGGCCGTGCGCGATGGGGGCATGGTGCCTATGTCGCGCGCGCAGGGCCTTTTGTGGAGCGTGATCGACGAGGGGCTGGGCCATCTGCCGCTGCGTGATCTACGGTATTACTATCTGGTCGAGCAGGCGGTTCTGGGCGCCATGCCCACCGCCATTTGCGGGCGCGCCGTTCGCGGCGATCTGGCGCCCGACCGCATGGCCGAAGAGACGGCGCGCGCTGCCGCGCGCCTCAATGTCGAGGGGCTGCGCAATTACTACCGCATCCAGAAGCGCGCGGCGCAACTGGGCGCCGAGCGCGGTGCGATGCGCCTTCCGCCCGAGCGTGCGGCGCGCGCCGAGGCGGCCATCTTTGGCGTCGTCACGCGCGCCATCACGGCGCGCAAGGATGCCGCCCGCGTCATGGGCAGTTTTGCCAACCTCGACCGCGCCAGCACGCGCGAAGCCTGCCTTGCAGGGCGGATATTCATCAACGCGGTGCTGACGCTTGAGGGGCGCGAACTGCATGATGCGCTGATCCAGCTCAGCACACCCTGACACGTGGGGGCGGTGCGGACACTTGATAACCGGACGGCACGGCACGTGTGGCTGAATACCCATGGCCTTGGCACATTGGGCACCGGCGCACCCGACGTGATGGCAATGGTCCGGCAGATCGGATTTTTGCAGATCGACACGATCCGCAATGTGACGCGCGCACACAATCACATCCTCTGGTCGCGCAATCCGAACTACCGCGAGGGGATGCTGTGGCCGCGGCTTGGCACGGAGCTCTTTGAACATTTCACCCATGACGCCTCGCTGATCCCGATGGAGGTGCTGCCGGTTTGGCAACGGCAGTTTGCGCGGCTCGGGGCCAAGGCGGCCTCTGCCGCGTGGTATCAGTCGGGCCTTGGGCAGGCCGAGATCGCCGCCATCCGCGCCCGGATCGAGGCCGAGGGGCCGCTGTCGACCCATGCGTTCGACACCAAGGCCGCCAGCCGCGAGATGTGGGCGCGCCCGCCTCACAAAAAGGCGCTCGACCAGATGTGGTATGCCGGAGATCTGGCGACCTGCAAGCGCGAGAATTTTGTCAAATTCTACAATCTGGGTGACCGCGTGTTTCCCGCGCAGCTCCGTTTCGAAGAGGATGACACGGCGGCCATCGACACGCTGTGCGACATGGCGCTGGATCGGCTCGGCTTTGCCACCTGCGGCGAGGTGCAACGCTTCTGGGGCGCGATGAGCGCGCAGGAGGCGCGCGGATGGGCGATGCGGCGGCAGTCTGCCGAAGTGGAGGTGACAGGCGCGGACGGGGCGCGCCGCGCCGCCTATGCCGCGCCCGATCTGGATGCACGGCTGGAGGATCTGCCCGCGCCCACCGCACGCCTGCGCATCATCAACCCTTTCGATCCGGCGGTGCGCGACCGCGCGCGCCTGATGCGTCTTTTCGGGTTCGAATACGTCAACGAGATGTTCGTGCCCGCGCCCCAGCGCCGCTGGGGCTATTACGTCTATCCCCTGCTCGAGGGGGACCGTTTCGTCGGGCGGATCGAGCTGAAGGCCGACCGCGCCGCAGGCTGGCTGCGCGTCACCGGCCTCTGGCCCGAACCCGGCACGCGCTGGGGCGCGGCGCGCACCGCACGGCTTGAGGCCGAACTGGCGCGACTGGCGCGCATGATCGGAGCCTCGCGCATCGACTGGCAGGTGCGCGCGCCTGCCTGAGCACATGGCTGGCGTTTGTGGGCGAGAGGCAATATGCACAAGGTCAATTCGATCCGGATGCCTGCCGCGTGCTTTTCAGCTCTCCCCAGTTTGTCTTTGCATTCCTGCCTCTCAGCCTTCTGGGGTATTTCGCGATTGCGCGGCTGGCGGGCGCGCGTGCCAGCCTGGCGTGGCTGGTGCTCTGCTCGCTTTTTTTCTACGGCTATTGGCGGCTGGACTACTTGCCACTGCTCATCGGCTCGATCCTCGGCAATTACGCCATCGGCGCGGCCATTCAGGCGCGGGCAGCAGCAGGCGCGCGGCGCGCCGGGTTTGCCCTGCTGATCCTTGGCATTGCAGCCAATCTCGCGCTTTTGGGCTATTTCAAGTATTTCGGCTTCTTCATCAAGACGCTGAATGGAGTCACCGGCGCCCAGATGGCGGTGCCAAGCCTTGTCCTACCGCTGGCGATCTCGTTTTTCACCTTTCAGCAGATCACCTATCTGGTCGATAGCCACAAGGGGCAGGCCGCGCGCGGCAGCCTGCTGAATTATACCGTATTCGTCACCTTCTTTCCGCAGCTGATCGCAGGCCCGATCGTTCACCACAAAGAGATGATGCCCCAATTCGCACGTGCGGCGATGCTGCGCTTGCGCTCCAAGAACCTGCTGGCCGGATGCATCATCTTTGGTCTTGGCCTGTTCAAGAAGATCGGCATCGCCGATACATTCGCCATCTATGCGGATGCGGGATATGCCGATCACACGCAGCTGACCATACTGGACGCCTGGATCACGACATTCTCCTACACCTTCCAGCTCTACTTCGATTTCAGCGGCTACAGTGACATGGCCATCGGCGCCGCGCGCATGTTCGGCATCCGACTGCCGCTGAACTTCCTGTCGCCCTACAAGGCGACGTCGATACAGGATTTCTGGCGCCGCTGGCATATCACGCTGTCGCGGTTCCTGCGCGACTACCTTTACATCCCGCTGGGGGGCAGCCGCCGGCGCGAGGGGCGCGTCGCCGCCAACCTGATGATCACTTTTCTGCTGGGCGGGCTGTGGCACGGCGCTGGCTGGACGTTTCTGATCTGGGGCGCGATCCACGGGCTGGGCCTTGTGATCGGGCGGGTGTTCAGCCGGGCGGGGTTGCGCCTGCCGCACGTTCTGGCCTGGGCGCTGACCTTTGCCGTGGTCCATCTGAGCTGGGTGTTCTTTCGCGCCGAGGATCTGGCGCAGGCGATCGACATTCTGCAAACCATGTTCGGCCTCGACCCTTCTGCACTGGAGGGGCCGCGCCATGTGGTCATCGCCGAGGCCAGCACGGCGGGCAGGTATCTGCTGCTGGCGCTGATCGGCGTTCTGGCGCTGCCTAATACCTACCAATTCACGCGCGATATCCGCCCCCTGCACAAGACACTGGTCGGCGCTGTCCTCTTTGGGGCGGGCTGCATCATGATGCTGGTGTCGCGCAGTGATGTCTTTCTCTACTTCAACTTCTGACGGGACCCCTCAGCCATGTATAGCGCCCGCCTGACCCTCTTTGCCGCCATAGCCGCCGCGATGCTCATGGCGCTTCCTGCAGCCAATGTTGCGTCACGCGCCGCCGTGGGCGGCACGCTGCTACCGCCGGATCTGCGCGATCTGTGGTCGCTCGACCGGATCGAGGGAAACCTCGGCTACCTCGCGATGACCTGCTGCGACCGCTCGCTTTTCCCCGGCCGGGTGCAGATCGGGCGCGAGGGATATCTTTTTCTGGGCGATGAAGATGGCGAGGTGATGGCCAAGACGGAGGGAACATGGCCTGCGCCCGAGGGGCACGCCCTGGCGCTGGCCAAAGCGCTGGCCACCCTCAGGCGCGGGGTCGAGGACGCGGGCGCTGCCTTCACCGCCGTGATCGCCCCCAACAAGCATTCGGTCTATCCCGAAATGCTGCCGCCAGAGGTGACGCCGCCCCCCCGCACCGTGACGGATGACCTGATTTCTGCCGCGCAGGACGCCGGAGCACCGCTGCTGGATCTGCGGCCTGCCTTGCGGCGCGCCAAGGATGGCGCGCAAGCCTACTTGCGCACCGACACCCATTGGACCCGCGCGGGGGCCGCCGCCGGCTATGAGGCAATGATGGAGCATCTGGGCGCGCGCACCGTGCCCTATGATCTGGCGCCGGTGGGTGCGCCTGCAGGCGATCTGGCGCGCCTCCTCAAGATGCAGGCGCTCTATCCCCCCGACACCGAGACCGACTACCGCATCACGCTGCGCGCGGCGCCCGTCACATGCGCTGCGGAAATCGGGCTGCTTTCCGGCAACGAAGGCCCATGCGAGCCCGTTCAGACCGACGAGCTGTCGGTGATGGACAAGGTGCTGCGCGTCACGCGCACTGCCGACGCGCCGAATCCTCAGACGGTCCTGATGCTCTGCGACAGTTTCTGCACCGCGTCCTCGGCGCTCTTCAACGCCAGCTTCACCGAGGTCTATCGCGTGCACTGGAAATTCATCGACGACCGCGCGCTGGAGCGATATCTGGGCACGCTGGCGCCCGACATCGTGATCCTGCAGATGGTCGAGCGGGACGCGCTGTCGCTGGGCCTAGGCCGTTAGGGCGCGCATTTCAGGGTGGATTCGCACGGCCACTTCTGGCACCTGATCTGGCACCTGCCCTGCTATCTTTCGCTCCGGGCAGCCCCACTCGGAGGTAGGTCGCGCCTTGGATCTCGATTGCTTCATCATTCATCTGGCGCGCGCGCGGGACCGCGCGGCGCAGGTCGCGGCCACGCAATCGGCCCTGCCCCTGCGCTGCCATATCATGCCGGCCACCGACGGGCAGAGCATGACCGACGCCGAAGCGCGCGCCTACACGCCCGGTGCGCAGCGCCCGCGCTATCCCTTTGATCTGCGGCCCTCCGAGGTGGCGACATTTCACAGCCACCGCGCCTGCTGGCAACGGATCGTGGACGATGGGCTGACTGCCGCGCTGATCATCGAGGACGATCTGGAGATCGACACGCAGGTATTCCTGCCAGCGCTCGCGCTTGCGTGCGCCAATGCCCGAGACGGTGATTTCGTGCGCTTTCCCATCAAGGCGCGTGAGGATACGGGCGACACACTGGCGCGCGAGGATGGCATCCGCCTCAGCCGCCATGATGCCGTCGCTCTCGGCATGGTCGCGCAGCTGGTCACCAAAGGCGCCGCCCGCAAGCTGCTGGCCGCAAGCCAGACCTTCGACCGGCCCGTCGATACCTTCCTTCAGATGACATGGGTGCACGGCGCGCGCATCCTGACCGCATGGCCCACCGGCATTGACGAGGTCTCGGCCCGGCTGGGCGGCAGCCTCATCAGCCGCAAGGAGGGGCTGGCAGCCAAATTGCGGCGCGAGGCCCTGCGCCCCCTCTATCGCCGGCGCATTGCAGCCATGGCGCGCAGGTATCCCAATGGCTGAGACGTCCATGCCCCTCACCATCGTCACCGTGGCCTACAACAGCGCGGCGGTGCTGCCCGCCATGCTGGCCTCGGTGCCGGCAGATGTGCCGGTCGTCATCGTGGACAACGCATCGCGCGACCGTGATGCGCTGCGCAAGCTGGTAACCGATACCGTGACCATTGTCGAAAATGCGGCAAACGAGGGCTTTGGCCGTGCGTGCAACATCGGCGCCGATCTGGCGCGCAACGAATTCATCCTCTTTCTCAATCCCGATACCGTGCTTGAGCCAGGCGCGCTGGACGCGCTGGTCGCGGCGGCGCGCGCCTATCCCGAAGCATCCGCCTTCAATCCCCTGATCCTCGAGGAGGATGGCCGGCCCCATCTCAAGCGCCGCAGCGATCTGGTGGCGCGCGCCCGCTGGCTGCCCAAGGGCGCGCCCGAGGGCGATATGGCCCTGCCCGTCCTGTCGGGCGCGGCGCTGATGGTGCGCAAGGCGGCCTTTGACCGGATCGGGGGCTTTGATCCCGCGATCTTTCTCTTCTTCGAGGATGACGATCTGAGCGTGCGGCTGGAGCGTGCCTGTGGCCCCCTGATGCTGGTCCATCGCGCCCGCGTGCGCCACGTCGGCGGCGCCTCTTCGCAGCCCAGCCGCGCAGGTGAGCGCATCAAGAATTGGCACTGGGGCTGGTCGCAAATTCATGCGGTCCGCACCAACCGGGGCCTGCCCGCCTGCGTGGCGCCCTTCGCCAAGGCAATGCTGCGCGCCTGCTCGCCCGCAACGCTGGCCTCGGGCGCAAGACGGCGAAAATACGCGGCCCGGCTTGCAGGCATGTGGCGCGCCCTCACAGGCGGCGATGCGCAGGGCTGAAGGGCAGCAACGTCTCGCCGCTTGCCATCCGATGCGCGCGCGGCGCGTGGCACAAGATTGTGGTGCGGGCGGCGGGCACCATCTACATGTATCAGGGCGTATCATACCGTACCTCTACCCTGTTGTTCTTGCTCAGTGTTTCGTTTGAGTGTATCAGGAGGTATCAAATCGTTTCACCAAAACACGCCCCGCATTGGGGGGCCACCTGGGGGGCTGGATGGCGGGCCAGAGCAAACTGACAGCATTGAAAATCAAAGCTGCGATTCCGGGCGACAAGCTACAAGACGGCGGCGGCCTGATCTTCAACAGGACGGAAAGCGGCGGGAAATGGATATTCCGGTACTCTTTCTCTGGCAGGCGCAGGGAAATGGGTTTGGGCTCGATGCCAGACGTCACGCTGGCCGACGTGCGTCGTGCCCGTGCCCGCTGGGCAGCGGTCCTGCAAAACGGACTAGATCCGATCAGCGAGCGGCAGCGCATCAAGGCTGAAGAGGTCGCATCCCTCAATCGAGACGATCCAACTCTCGCTGAAATGATCGACACGGTGTTCGAGGCGCGAAAGGATCAGCTGCGCGGTGATGGGACACGCGGGCGCTGGCTGTCGCCGCTGCGCGTGCATGTCATACCCAAGATAGGCGCGCGGCGCATGTCCACGATCCATCAACGCGACATTCATGACGTCCTCGCGCCGATCTGGCGCACGAAACACGAAACCGCCGACAAGGCTCTTTATCGGCTGCGCATCGTGTTCAAACAAGCCCGGTACATGGGCTATGACGTCGACCCCTTCATCTGTGACGCGGCCCGGCACATGCTCGGGCATCACGATCACGAAGAGAAGCCGATCGCCGCGACGCCATGGCAGGACGTGCCGGCGCTTTTCGAGCGCATCGCGGGTCCGCATCCGTCGCACTTGGCGCTGCGCTGGTCGATCCTCACCGCGACGCGCGGCATGTCGGCGCGCGGGGCGCAATTCAATGAGATAGACGGCGACGTGTGGACAGTGCCGGCGGATCGCATCAAGGGGAAACGGGGCAAGGTCAAAGACTTCCGCGTGCCGCTGTCCGACGCCGCAATCGACGTGCTGGAACAGTGTCAGGCGCACGCGCGCAACGATTTTCTATTTCCCAGCCCGCGCGTCGGCTATGTGAGCGTGCAGGCGTTGACGAAGGTGCTGGACCGGCTGGGCGAGGCGGGGCGCCCGCATGGCTTCCGCACGTCGTTTCGCTCATGGATACAGGACACGAACGCCGCGCCCTTCGATGTCGCTGAGACGGCGCTTGCCCATATCGTCGGCAGCAAGATCGAGCGCAGCTATGCCCGGTCAGACCTTCTAGACCAGCGCCGCGCGCTCATGGAGCGATGGGGCCGGTTTGTTACCGGCGAAGCTGCAGGCGATGTGGCGCAACTCCGCGGTTAAAATTCACTCAAACGCTCCAATCCAAAGCGTCTTCTGGTCGTGGCTGAGTTGGCGCATGCGGTCAGGAGATAGATGGAAGCCCCCTATGCCCGCTCAGATCATTTCGAAAATCTAGGCAAGCCGCTGGAAAGCCGAGCAGATTAACTGGGCATCCTAGGAGCTGGATTGGACATAGCCAGTTGCCCATGCGATGGCATGGATTCATCTTGCCATATTTGGCGCCCTAGAGCATATCGCGTTTAATTGGTTCTGTGTCCTGCTGCCTTGAAGAAATTGTAGCATTGCTCGTGGTTGAACAGGTCGCACACATTCCCGACCGCCTGCCAAAGCTCATGGTAGGTTCGGGCGGCAGCCTTTCTGATCAGCGCCTTGAGCTTTGAGAATGCCATTTCTATGGGGTTAAGATCTGGGCTGTATGGCGGCAGGAACAAAAACCACGCGTCGATGTCCCGCAAGGCTTTGGCGGCTGGCCTTCACGAGATCGTCCACAGAGCGCGTCGAGACGCCATGGACGTATGCCTCCTGGATCACCGCCACGAGAGCCTTCTCGGCCGTCCGCCGGGGAGGCCGAGGCCATGGTGCTGGAATCCCACAGAATCTCCCGTTTCGATGCCCCAATCCTGGCAGAGTGGCGGGCAAGAAACCGCCGCTTTTGGGCTTGCGAAAGCACACGAGTTGCTCTTCTGCAGCGCAGCGTGAAATAGGACTTCCTTCAGCGCCGTTCACCGACGGTGCATCCGTATTTGCAACAGAGGTGAAGCCCCATGAGATATTTTGCCGCTGCAACGACCGCCTTTCTTATTGCCACTACCCCGCCCGCTTTCGCCGATCGCGGATCGAATCTTCCCTCCGCTAATTCGCAGCCTGCTGCCGCGACTGAGGCGCCGGAGACACAAGCCGCGCCGATCACCATTCCCGAACAGCTGATCACGAACCTGCAAAGGGATTTCGGACTGACACGTAGCCAGGCGGCGGGGATCACCGGAAACCTCGCCCATGAGTCCGGCAATTTCCGTATGCTCGCCGAGATCGATGGCGGATGTTATGGTTATTCCCAGTGGTGCGGCCCCCGCAAGAGCCGATTTCGCAGCTACGCCGCGCGCGTCGGCGGCCAAGAGAGCTTCCAGGCGAATTACGGCTACCTCCATTACGAGCTGAAGTCCGAGTATGGCGCGATGATGCGCCGGATCCGCGCGACGGATGACGTGAGCCAAGTTGCCCGCATCTTCATGAAGACCTACCTGCGGCCCCGCGCCTCGACCGCTAACCTGCAAAGGCGCGTGCGTTTCTCGGAGATGTACCTGGCGTACAGGTTCGATGGAGCCGGCTGCTACTCGCATTTCCAGCTCGAGGCCAGCAACCGGCCCGCTGCCTGCCCCGAGAGTACGTAGGACGTCCGGTCGTTGCCAATGAACGTTTAGTCAACTTCGACTGTGCCGCCATTGCTGCCAAACGGGCCCAGACCACCAGAGCGCATGCACTCACGGATGCGGTGCGTCAGGAACCATGCTCTCTTGTAGGTGATGCCCAGAACGCGGTGAAGCTGGTGGCTGCTGATGCCCTTTTTGCTGGACACCATCAGGTGAATGGCTTGCAGCCACAAGTGCAGCGGCAGGTGGCTGTCCTCGAAGACGGTGCCTTTGCGTACGGTGAACTGCTTGCGGCACTTCCAAAGGCCATGGCGCTCCTTGCCCTTGGGGTTCTTCTTGTTGGCCTTCGTGCGAACACCTTCCAGCTTGTAGGCGCTATCTACCACGCCGGAGTGAGGGCAAACAGGACCATCAGCTCAAAGCATCGCTTCAACATGGGGAAAAGCGGCTGCTTCGTCGTGCATGTAAGGGGCGGAAAGAACAGACATGGTGAAAACCTCTAACTGATTGATTCCAATATAGGAGTCTCAGCTGGGTTTGCTAAATATACAATCGCCTAAAAATTGGCACCCAAAATCTTCAAGACGGTAGCCCTCGACCTGCTCCGTCACTTGCCAATTGCTCCAGGCACGGGGCAGAATCCGGTGCCTGTCGCTATCGTCCATGTCGGCGTAGAGGACCCGAGCTGCCTCCAGTCTCTTGCCAAGCGCCTCAACCACCTTAAAAAGTCAATTGCAGGCACCCAAACAAGCGTTTCGCCAAAGCATTTATAGGCTTACGTGAAAGAGTTTGAGTATCGCTTCAACCGCCGGATGCGTCCTCAGGTGATGCTTTCGGAGTTGCTTTCGCGCTTCCCTGAGTTGGACGCTTAATCAGCGCATCCAGCTTGTCGAGGTCACCGATTGGATCGGCTTCATGCTTTTCGATGAACTTTTCTAATTTGCCGTTTTTTCTGGCCTCTTTTAGTCTCATTTGGTCCTCTTTCTTAAGCGCCTTCACGAAAGACTTAATGCCCGGACGTGAAAAAAAGGCTTCTTCGCGGTTTGTGTGGGTGTGCGGGTCTCCGGTCAGTTCACGACCACACCAGATGTTGTGTCGTAGGGTGACGCGGGCAGGTGCTTGAGCCGACCGG